>CAMOUD010000167.1 GCA_946626215.1 uncultured Lachnospiraceae bacterium | reverse complement strand
AATAACCATACCCATTCCCGGGCACTTTTTCAAGCGGAGGAGCCGATCTCCCGGCTGAAGAATGACCTGTCAGGATCCGGACAGGGCCGCGGCCCGCTCCTCCATCAGCTGTTTCATTTTTTTCGGCCTCGTCGCCCTCCCTTCCTCCCCTGCCTTTTCCACCCGTGATCCTCCATTCGATAACTTTTGTCCCTTTTTAAGGTGACAACAATTGAATTTCTTTTTCTTCGGGTGCCAAATTAAGCCTGTTATAATACATAGTGGCATTTGTCATGTACTTTTTGCAGTGGGAGAATGGCATGGATTATACACCCAGGATTCAGCAGATCCTTAAGATCCTTCTGAACAGCCGGAGACCTGTCAGCAAACAGGCCATCGCGGACTCGCTGGGGGTCAGCAAGCGGACCATCCAGAGAGAATTCGAGTATCTGGAGCTGTGTGTCAGACCCTTTGACCTGAAGCTGGAAAACCATAAGGGCAAGGGCGTGGAGCTTACGGGATCTCCGGAAAATATGGACCGCCTCCGGGAAAGTCTGGGGAGCGAACACTATCCGCACGCGGCGGACCGGGACGGGCGGCGGCGCCGCCTCCTCTTCGAGCTTTTAAGAGACCGGACGCCCCGGAAGCTTTTCTATTACAGTGAGCTGCTGGGAGTCAGCGAGGCCACGGCGGGAAGCGACATGGACGCCCTCTGTCCCTGGCTGGAGGAAAGTCATCTGGGGATCGTGAGACGCCCGGGCTACGGCGTGATCCTCGAGGGCGAGGAGCGCGACTACCGGGACGCCATGCGCCGCTTCATAGAGGAGACCGCCGGCAGGTCCGAGGCCTACTCCAGCGGCGACATCACGGGAGAGATCTTCGCGGAGGCCCTTCTGGACGCGGCCGATTCCGGCATCTATTCCCTCCTGGAATCCGATACCGTCCGCCGGGTGGACAAGGTCCTCCGGGCCATGAACGAGCCCAAGATCTTCCAGCTGGCCGACTCCGCCTACGCGGGCCTGGTCATCCATATCTCCATCGTCATTGAAAGGCTCCAGCAGGGCGCTGCCCTCAACAGCGTGCCGCCGGAGATGGGCAACCTGGAATTCTGGGACGACTACAACCTGGCCGTCCGGATCCTGGAGGCCATGGAAAAGGAATTTGAGATCACCATCCCCCGGGGAGAGCTCTCCTATGTCCTCCTCCATATCCGGGGCGCCAAGATGGCCTACACCGGCGAGGAAATGGAATTCCCGGCCGATATGACCGACGACAGGCTCCTGCCCATGATCGACCGCATGATCGACGTCTATGACAGGTCCATCGCCGACGAGCTCAAGGAGGATGAGGAATTCCTCCGGGGCCTTTTAGTCCACCTCCGGCCCGTCCTGGTCCGCCTCTCCACCGGCCTCCGGATCCACAACCCCATCCTGGAGGATATCCGGCAGGAATACGCGGACATCTTTGAGGCCTGCCGCCGGGCAGCCCAGGTCATCACCGAGGAGACCGGCTATGAGGTCAACGAGGCCGAGGTAGGCTTCCTGGCCATGCATTTCGGCGCGGCCCAGGAAAGAGTCCGGGAGAACAAGCAGTATACCCGAAAGGTCAACATCGGCATCGTCTGCGCCAGCGGCTTCGGCGTGGCGCGGCTGATGATGACAAAGCTCAAGGACCGTCTGGGCGACAGGGCCATCCTCAAGGCCTACGGCAAGGGAGAGATCAATAAATATGTCATTTCCGGCACGGACTTCTTTGTCTCCACCATGAACCTGGACCAGCTGCCGGTGGACTATCTCCAGGTCAGCCCCCTGATCCCGCCCAAGGACCTGATCAAGATCGAATACAAGCTGGAGGACTATTCCCACATCCGCAGGGATACCACGGCGACCCCCTTCAACCGGCGCCTGGATGACGCCTACTTCCTGATCCGGGAGATCAAGAGCCTGATCCGCCGCTACCGCCGGATGGAGACCTCGGAAAGCCTCCGCTTCCGGGAACTCCTCCAGTTCATCAGCATGCAGGTCACGGACAGCCTCCACGCGGCGGCCGCCCTCCGGGACGGGATCGAGGAAAGGGAGAAGATCAACTCCCAGATCTTCCCGGAGCTGGGCTTTGCCCTCCTCCACTGCAGGACCGGCGCGGTCCGGGAGCCTGTCTTCGTCACCTGCACCCCCAGAGGGGACGGCCCCTTTACCGATCCTTATTTCAGGGGGATCCGGGCAGCCATCCTGATGGCCATGCCTGTGGATGATGACCGAAAGATGCACGCGGAGGTCCTGGGCAGCATCTCCGGCGCCCTGGCGACCAACCAGGCCTTCCTGGACAAGGTCAAGCACGGCCGGGAGGACGAGATCCGGGCGGAACTGGCCAGGGAGCTCAAGTGCTTTTTCTTTGATCATCTCGACAGTATGTAAGAAACTCCCCTTCCGACAGGAGGCCCTTCCCCCGGCCTCCTGTCTTTTTTTAGCTGCCCCGGAAAGTGTGTCACCCTCCCTAATGAATGTCACCTTGCAACGTGACAAATCTCATTTTGTATTTGTGGATTTATGACATTGGGACAACCTATAATCAAGATGCAGCAGCAAATCAACAACCTAGAAAGGGGAGAGTAATGAAAGAAAAAGTTCAATCCTTCGGTCGGTTCCTGAGCGGAATGGTCATGCCCAACATCGGCGCCTTCATCGCCTGGGGACTTATCACTGCCTTATTCATCGCAGCGGGCTGGTTCCCGAACGAACAGCTTGCCACCATGGTCAGCCCCATGCTGTCCTACGTGCTTCCGCTCCTGATCGCCTACACCGGCGGTAAGATGGTCGGCGGCGCCAGAGGCGCTGTTATGGGCGCCATCGCCTGCGTCGGCGTTGTCTGCGGCGCGCCTGATTATCCCATGCTGATGGGCGCCATGATCGTCGGCCCCCTGGGCGGCTGGGTCATCAAAAAGTTCGACAAGGCTGTCGAAGGCAAGATCCCTGCCGGCTTCGAAATGCTGGTCAACAACTTCTCCATCGGTATCCTGGGCATGATCCTGGCGATCATCGGCTTCTATCTGATCGGCCCCGTCATGGCAGGCGTTCTGGTCTTCCTGCAGGGCGGCGTTGACATCCTGGTCAGCCACGGCCTCCTTCCTCTGGTCTCCATCTTCGTCGAGCCCGCGAAGGTCCTGTTCCTGAACAACGCCATCAACCACGGTATCTTCACTCCTCTGGGCGCCCAGCAGGTCGAGACCGCCGGCAAGTCCGTCTTCTACATGATCGAGACCAACCCCGGCGCAGGCGCAGGCGTCCTGCTCGCTTACTGGATGTTCTCCAAGGATAAGGCCACCAAGGACTCCGCTCCCGGCGCTCTGATCGTCCACGTCCTCGGCGGTATCCACGAGATCTACTTCCCTTACGTTCTGATGAACCCCCTGCTTCTCCTGGCCACCATCGGCGGCTCCGTAGCAGCTATGATCTTCAACACCCTCTTCAACGTAGGCCTGGTCAGCCCCGCGTCTCCCGGTTCCATCCTGGCACTGCTGGCAGTTGCTCCTAAGGGCCAGCAGCTGATGGTCATCCTCAGCTTCCTGATCGGCACAGCCGTTTCCTTCCTGATCGCTTCCCCCATCGTCAGAATGTCTGACTCCGGCGCCAGCCTGGCAGACGCTCAGTCCCAGATGTCTGACATGAAGGCAGCCTCCAAGGGCCAGGGCGGCGCTTACGCAGCCACTGAAGACGGCGGCGAAGTCGACCTCCGTGTCCTTGACAAGATCGTGTTCGCCTGCGACGCAGGCATGGGCTCCTCCGCCATGGGCGCGGCTGTCCTCCAGAAGAAGCTCGAGGCAGCAGGCCTGAACAACATCAAGGTCGCCCACTGCTCCGTATCCGAAGTTCCTGCCGGCATCAAGTTCGTTGTCTGCCACCAGGATCTGGTAGAGCGCGCCAGAAAGTCCGCTCCTTCCGCAAGGATCGTCACCATCACCAACTTCATGAACGCTCCCCAGTATGATCAGATCGTACAGGAGATCCTGGCAGCCAAGTCCAACAAGAACGCGGCAAACGGGGGCGGCCATGACTTCCACGGCGGCGTCCTTCTGAAGAAGAACATCAAGCTCAACTGCAAGTCCGTTTCCAAGGAAGAAGCGATCCGTACCATCGGCCAGATGCTGGTCGACAGCGGCTATGTCACTCCCAAGTATGTGGAAGGCATGATCGCCAAGGAAGAAGTCTTCAACACCGCCATCGGCAACAGCCTGGCAATCCCTCACGGCATCGAGTCCGTCATCGGCGAGATCATCAACTCCGGTCTGGCCATCATGACCTATCCTGAAGGCATCGACTGGGGCGATGGCGAAATCGTCAAGCTGGTCATCGCTGTGGCTTCCGCAGGCGACGATCATGTCGAGACCCTTGCCAAGATCGCTACCACCTGCGAGTCTGAGGAAGCTGTCGAAGCGATCCTGAAGCTCAGCGTGGATGAGATCTACGAAATGTTCAAATAATCGTTCCAGCGGGACCTGATTCCTCAGGAATGACCTGACTTCACTCTCCTCGTCCCGGCAGGCGCAGGCTCCGGCCTGCGTCTGCCGGGACAGGAGTCAGACAGGAAAGACCTGTCCGGGCAGCAGCCCTCTAATACCAGGAAAGGCCGGGAAGTCATACCGGCAGGATCAGACAAGTTGACTAAGATCTCCGGGTCCTGCAGGATAAAAGGGGACCTGAGTTTTCATATGTGCAGCAAAGGAGACAGACTATGAAAAAAGCAGTACATTTCGGCGCAGGTAAGATCGGAAGAGGTTTTATCGCGGAACTTTTACATGACAGCGGATATGAAATTGTTTTTGCTGACGTCGTTGACGCACTTGTTGACATTGTGAACAAGGAGCATCAGTATCCTCTTTTCCTGATCGACCATGACTACCAGGAGAAGACGATCGACCACGTCATCGCCTATTCCAACATCAAAGAGCCTGAAAAGGTCATCGACGCCATCTGCGAAGCAGAAGTCATCACCACCTCCGTCATGGCTACCAACCTTCCCAAGATCGCTCCCCTTCTGACCAGGGGTCTGAAGAAGAGACTGGAGCTGGGCAAGGGCAAGGTCACCGTCATGGCATGTGAAAACGCCATCATGGGCACCGATATCCTGAAGAAGGCCATGATCGAGACCGGCATCATGACCGCGGAAGAGATTGACGCCATCGGCGTATATCCCAACACGGCTGTGGACCGCATGGTCTTCGGCGGCGTCCACAACGGCAAGGAAGGCATCGAGATCGGCGACGCCTTCGAGCTGGCCATCGAAAGAGGCAAGCTCCTGGATCCCGATTCCGAGCCCATCAAAGGCGCCGAGTACGTGGATGACCTGATGATGTACCTGCAGAGAAAGATCTACATCATCAACTGCGGCCACGC
>CAMOUD010000166.1 GCA_946626215.1 uncultured Lachnospiraceae bacterium | reverse complement strand
ACCGCCGCCAGGATATGGAGGTTCCGGATCCGCCCGTCCCGGATATGGTCGTTCACGGAAAGGGCGTGCTGCTCCAGGTCCTGACAGACCGCGTCCGTCAAGCCCCGGCCTTCAAGGACCTCGATGATATCTGAGGCCACGGCCCCGATCACGGCTTCCTTTTCCTCCCGGACCCCCTCCTCGTTGTCGCTGGTGATCAGATATTCCAGAAGCTCCGCCTCCAGGGACAGGAGGGGCAGGCCTCTCAGGGCCCGGAAGCTCCACTTGTAGAAGGGCTGGTAGGTCCCGTTCAGGAGGAAGATGACCTCCATGGCGCTTTTCACGAAGTCCATGACCGCCAGCTGGGCGGCCCCCTTCTCTCCGTGGGAAAGACAGCGGGCATAGTTGTACTGGCCGGACTGGGCCATAAGAAGAAGGTGTCCCGCCAGCTTTTTCAGGAGGATATCCTCCGGATAATGGCGGATGTTCTCCCGGATCCGGGTCACCTCTCCATAGGAATCGAAAAAGATCTCCCCGTTCACGGCTTCCGAAAGGAGGGATTCCTGGGCCGAGAACCACCGGTCCGCCGTCAGCAGCCCGTCCGGGGTCCCGGTCCTGTCCCGGAAAAAGTCCGCGGTCCGGACCACACCCTTTCTGGCCCCGACGGGCCGGACCAGGGACCTGCGGCAGCCCTCGAACTCCCGGGGGAGCTTTTCATAGGCCCGTTCCAGGAGAAAGGCCCTTCTCCGGTCCACCGACTCCTCTCCCGGCAGAAAGAGGAGAAAGCCGGGCTCGAAGTCATGGTCCCTGGAAATGTCGTCGTCAAAGCCAAGGCATTCGGACCCGGACCCGCACAGGCCCGCCGCCAGAAAGGGCAGAAGGTCCGGAAAGTCTTTCTCCAGCATGGGCCTTCCATAAGTCTCAAAGTAGGCCCTGGCCAGCTCCAGTCCCTTCATCTGCCCCCTCCGTAATATTCCTTCGAAAGCGCCTTCAGCTCCTCCGCGGCCAGGAACCAGCCGTAATAGTCAAAGCTGGGCGCGCACTTTTCCAGGACAAAGGCGTAGTAGCCCCGGTCCGGGACCTCTCCCTCTGTCAGGAGGGCGTATGCCTGCTCCAGCAGGGCCTCGATCTCCTTCTCGCTCTCCTCCGGTCCCTGCTCCTTTTCCAGGACCTCGGCCCGGTTCAGGCAGGTGATGGCCTGCTCCAGGCGGCCGAAGGGGACCTTCTCCATGATCTCCATGGCCCTGTCAAAGAGGGCATAGGCCTCCCGGTACCTTCCCAGGGCCGCCAGGGTCAGGGCCATGTTGTTGCAGAGGCCTCCCAGGAGGGCCGGGTCGGTCCCGGGCGCCTCCTCATAGATCCTCCGGGCCCTTTCAAAGAGGGCCAGGGCCCTTTCGTTCTCCCCGAAGGCATTGCAGGCCGTGGCCGCGTTGACGCAGGTGGTCCCCGCGGAGACCGTTTCCCCGTAGTCCATGGCGTCCAGAAGGGCCAGGGCGGCGTCCGCCTGCTCCAGGGCCTTTTCCCTTTCTCCGGTCTTCCGGTAGTGGCCCACCAATTCGTTCCGGATCATGAGCTCGCCCCGCCGGTCCCTTCCCATCCGGGCCTCCTCCAGCCAGTAAAGCAGGTGGCGCTCCGCCCCGGCGTAGTCCCGCCTGGCCATATAGGCGTCCAGCTTTTCCCGGATCCGCCTCTGGGGCACGCTCTTTACGGAGGGCGGGGCCCCGAAGGGGTCTTCGCATAAGGGGCAGGCGGGCTCCAGATAGTCTTCGGGCCTCAGGGTTCCATCGTATGTCATATCGTTCTCCTTCTTCAGCAAAACAGGGCAGCAGGGAAAAGGGTCAGTTCTTCCATCCTCCGCCCCTCAGGGGCCGGACCAGATAGGCATAGCCCATATCGGCCAGGAGCAGAAGGGCCAGGACCAGGGCCGGCAGGAAGAGGGCGGACCCCGCCCCCTCCACCAGGTCCCGGACCATGGGGATCATCCCGTAATAGAGGACCAGGCCGAAGACCCCGAAGATCAGGACCGACCGGGCGCAGACATAGCCCCCGATGTTGCCCCAGTTCCAGATCTCCGTATTGTAGTCCCAGAGCCTCAGGCCTCCGCAGAAGGTATAAAGGGCCCAGCCCGCTGCAAATTCCAGGATGCCCGATCCGATGACGGACAAAAGGAAGACCGGGAGGGGCGAAAGGACCCTGCCCCAGGTCAGGAGGGCCAGCCCCAGGCCTCCGAAGCCGTAGATGGGAAGCCAGGGCCCGATGCCCTGGCCTCTTTTGATGAAGCGCCCCCGGTCGATCCGGTAAAAGACCATCTCATAGACCCAGCCGAAGACCGAGCAGGCCGCGAAAAGAAGAAAGAAGGTCAGGGTGAGCTTGACAGGATCTCTCATGGCAGCCTCCTTCAGGATTCATTGACCAGCTTGCCGGTCATGTGCTCAATGGTCAGCTCCAGGACGGCGACCCGGGCTCCGTGCCTTTGAATGTCCTTTTCGATATAGGCCTGGTCGTCCGTATACTTGAGGGCCAGCTTCCGGACCATGGCAAGGATCTCTGCCCGGTCCGTCAGGGGCCGGATCCTGCCGAAGCAGATCACGCTGTTGATGTTGAGGGCCCACTCCCCCTCCCTGCGGTAGCCCTGGTCCAGGACGCAGTAGGAGACCTTATCGCAGGAAAGGACGGCGTCCATCTTGTGGCCCGCGGGGGCGCAGTGGAAATAGAGCTTCCCGGACTCCTCATCGTAATAGTGGTCCAGGGGGACTCCGTAGGGATAGCCGTCGTCTCCCAGGACCGACAGGACGCCCCGGGGCTCCTCCTTCAGGATCCGGATGCACTCCTCCCGGGAGATCTGCTGTCTGAATCTTCGCATGGGTCTGAACATGGTTCTGCCTCCTGTTCGCAAATTGTGCCTGTTTCTTTGTTTCTGTTCTTCACTCCGCCTTCCCGTCAGAAGGGCTCTCTCTCCTCTTCTTCCCAGGCCAGAAACCCCTCCGTAAAGGCGTCCGGGAAGGGAAAGGACCGGACCTTGTCGGCAAAGGCCACTTTCAGGCGAAGGCGGCCGTTCCTGGCAAATGTCCCTGCCGTCTCCCCCCTGCCGTATCGGATATGCCGGACATGGAGGGGGCCTTTTTCCCCCGCCTCTTCCAGGGCGGCCCTGAACCGGTCCGCCTCCAGGCTCCTCTGGTCGGACAAAAGGTCCAGGACAAAGGAAGAGGGCTGGCCAGAGGACAAAAGGAAGAGGGCGTCCCTGGCCCTGGTCATTGCCACGTAGAGGAGGCGGCGCTCCTCCTGGATCTGGTCCTCTGTTCCCGCGTTCTTATGGGGGACCAGGCCCTCATTCACGTCGATCACATAGACATGGTCCCATTCCAGGCCCTTGGCCTTGTGCATGGTGGTCAGGACCACCCCGTCCTGGTCCCTGTACAGGGAGGTGTTCCTCTCCCGGGAAGCGGATTCCCCGGCATAGGCCAGCCATTCGCCCAGGCTCCCGAAGGCGGCCGCCTCCTTTTCCATGGCCCTGTAGTCGAAAAGGACCTCCTCGAAGTCCAGGTTCCGCCAGGCCGCGTAGGCCTTCAGGTATCCCTCATAGTCCAGGCTCTTCAGGGCCTGGAAGAGCATGGAAGGAGAGTCCCCGTCCGTCAGGCTCCCGGGCCCCAGGAGGTCCGTCCAGAGCGTCAGCCTGTCCCTGGCCGCCTCATATTTCCAGACCGCCTCCCGCTTCAGGTAGGAGGCCGCCTCCAGAAGGGCGGGCAGCGCGAAGGGGCAGGTCCGGAAGGCCTCCTCCTTCAGGTAGCGGCCCGGGCGGTTGAGGACGTACAGGAGATCCTCGCTCCTGCCCCGGCCCAGGGCCAGGAGGGCGTAGGACCGGATTCCCCGGAAGATCCAGGACCCGTACAGGGACCGGACCTTTTCCGTGGACCAGACCGGGATCCCCTCCCTTTTCAGGGCGGCCGCAGGCCCTGACGCCTGGCGGACGGTCCTGATCAGCACGGCCATCCGGCCATAGGGGACGCCCGCCTGACCGGCCTTCCGGATGGAGGCCGCCAGATAGGTCAGCTCCTCCGGCCTTTTGTCAAAGGACCGGATCAGGACCCTTCCGGCAAAGCCCTCCGCCCCTCTGGCGGAGAGAAAGTCCTTCTGATAGCGCAGGCTGTTCCGGGCGATCAGAAGGCCCGCCCGGTCCACGATCTCCCGGCCGGACCGGTAGTTGACGGAGAGACGGACGGACCGGCAGTCCGGAAAGTCCTTTTCAAAATGAAGCATGATGGAGGGAGAAGCCCCCCGGAACATGTAGATGGACTGGTCATCGTCTCCCACCAGGCAGAGGTTCCTGTGCCTTTCGGCCAGCAGGTAGAGGATGTCCCGCTGGACGGCGGAGGTATCCTGGTACTCGTCGCACTGGATATGGGAAAAGCGGGCCTGCCAGCGGGAGAGGACCTCCGGCTCCTCCATCAGGAGCTGGCGGCACTGGACCAGCATATCGTCGAAGTCCAGCCGGTGATTCTCGTCCCGGTAGTCGTCATAGGCCCGAAGGAGCCGGAAAAAGAGGCGGCTGTCACAGGAGGACGGCGTGAACCTGGCCGGATCCGTCCCTGAGGAGCGGAGGGCCGAGACCTCGCTCATGATCTGGACCGTCATGTCCCAGGGGTCGCTGATATAAGACAGGGAGGAAAGCCGCTGATAGAAAAAGCGGCGTTTCTCCTCCTCCCGCAGGATATCGGAGGGCTGGTAGAGCCCCTGGGCCCTGAGGATCCCGAAGCAGAGGGAATGGATGGTCATGACCGGCATGCCCCCGTCGCCCCCGAAGAGGGCCCGGTACCGGCGCCGCATGCTCTCTGCCGCCGCGTTGGTAAAGGTCACGGTCAGGACCCGCCGGGGGTCCGCCCCCCTCTTTATGATCTCTCCGGCCCTCCAGAGGAGGGTGGTGGTCTTGCCGGATCCGGGGCAGCTGATGATGAGAAGGGGGCCCTCCGTGCAGGAGACCGCCTCCTTCTGGGCCCTGTTCAGCTCCGGCCCTGCCATATTGTTTTCCATGGTCTTTCCGCCTTTCTGTCCTCCTGTCATTCTAGCAAGTCCGGGCCCTCCTTGCCAGACAGGAGGCCTCTTTTTTGGCGGGACCGGAGATCTGTCCGGAAGCGGGCGGAAAAAAACTGTCTTCTTTTCCGCCGGGATGCTTTTGCAAAGGGGCCGGTTGGTGCTACAATATCTTTCTGTAATTGATCCCCCGCATACGCAAGCCGCGCCTGATCCGCGCGATTCCTGAAAAAGGAGGTAGGCTATGGCCAGACCCAATACCATCCGGACAGTCCTGTCCGTCGCTTCCTGCAAGCTCTCCAGGGCCCTTCTCAGAAGGACCGGCCGCGGCGGGACCGCCGTCCCCGGCAAGGTGGCCATGAAGGTGGCCAGGAACATCCTGGAGGTCACCTCCCAGGGCATGGAGATCATTGTGGTCACCGGCACCAACGGCAAGACCACCACCTGCAGCATGATCCACCACATCATCACCGAAGCGGGCCATGACTGCCTCCTCAATAAATCCGGCGCCAACCTGCT
>CAMOUD010000165.1 GCA_946626215.1 uncultured Lachnospiraceae bacterium | reverse complement strand
ACCCACGCCCAAGCAGTTAACTGCATGGACGTGGTACCCTGCGGCGGTAATGGAAGGGCCGCGCGCAGGAACATGTACGGACGGCACAGACAGGCAGAAAGAAAAAAACAGAATGCCCGGATCCGAAAGATAGGCCCCCTCAGGGGCCGGGCGGACCCAGACCTGAAAAGCCCTGCGGGCTGATTTCAATGGAATGATCCATTGGGACCTGCCCGCAGGGCTTTCGTATTCTTTCTGTTCCTTTTGCCGTTTCTTATTCCGCGGTCACTCTTTGGCGCTTTCGGTCTGGTGGGTGATGGCCTTGCTGTGGCCATAGGCCCCGTAGCCGTAGCCGTAACCGTAACGGTAATAGTACTGCTGGGAGCTTCTGGTGGTCTCGATCCGGTTCAAGACGACGCCCAGAAGAGGGGTCTCTGTCCTGTGCAGGAGCTGGAGGGAATTCTCCACGATCTTGCGGGGAGTCTCTCCGCTGCGGATGACCAGGACCGTTCCGTCGCAGTAGCGGGAGATGTTGAGGGCGTCGGCCACGCTGCCCAGAGGCGGCGTATCCACGATGATGTAGTCAAAGTCCCCGGAGCAGGCCTTGGTCATGGCTTCGAACCGGCCGTTCTCCAGAAGGATGGTGGGGTTGGCGATGGCGGAGGCCATGGGCATGAGATAGGCGTTCTCGATGTTGGTCTTATAGATGGCGTCCTCCAGCTCGATCTGGCCGGACAGGTAGTAGGCGATGCCCTGCAGCCTGCCGTCGTCGGTGGTGATCTGGTGGGCGGACCGCATTTCGGAGTTCCGAAGGTCCGCGTCCACTAAAAGGACCTTGAGGCCGACACCGGCCATGAGCCGCCAGAGATTGAAGGCGACAAAGCTCTTTCCCTCATTGGGGATGCTGGAGGTCAGCATGATGGTCTTGATATTGCTGCCGCAGAAGCCCAGGTTCACGCGCAGCTGGTTCAGGTTTTCCTCTACGTCAAAGGAAAGCTCCTCCAGGCTTCCGATATGGAGTTCTTTCATTGTGTCCCTCCTTACTTTCTGGCCGCCTTGATGCGGCTTCTTCTGCGCTTTTTCCGGCTGCCGGAGCCTGCGCCTTCGGGAATGGCTGCCAGAGGCTCGATGCCCAGATACTTGCGGATATCGTCTGCCGAGGTATAGGTATCGTTCATCAGATGGCGGATGATCAGGATGGCGCAGTAGATCATGGCCAGAAGGAGACCTCCGATCAGGCAGTTCCTGACGAAGCTGGGAGAGGAGGGCTTTTCGGGCATGATGGCGTGCTCATAGACGTTGGGGCCCGCGCCTTCTACGACATTGGCCAAGTAGACGGTGGATTTCTCCGCCAGCTCATTGGCCAGGACATAGCTGAGCTCCGGGGAAGAGGAGGTGATGGTCAGGTTGAGGATCCTGGTGCCGTCGGGATTGTTGATGCTGAGCATGTTCCGGAAGCCGTCATAGGTCATGTCCAGGTCCAGGGACTCGATGACGTCCTCCAGCAGGGGCCGGCTCTGGAGCAGCTGCATGTAGTCGTTGGTCAGGTTGGCGGCGATCTGCAGGTCGGTCATGCTGACCTCTTCCTCTGCCTTGGCCGTGATGACATAGAGCTTGGAGGTGGCCTTATACTGGGGCGTGATAAAGAAGTAGGTCACGATGAAGGCGAGATCGATGCCGATGATGAGAAAGAGCAGGATATGCCAGATGTGTTCCCAGAGGACGTAGAAGAGCTCCACCAGATCGATTTCGATTTCTTCGCCGGTCTCGGCAGGACGGACAGGGCCCGCCGGTATGGGGGCGGCTGCCTGGGCGGAGAAGGGGTCCTGGTTGTTCATTGCGGAAAAACCTCCTTAAATACAGGTAGTTATGGTGTTGTGTCTGATTCATTCAGCAGGCGGCAGGGATCATGGGAAAAAAGGGGACCGTGCCGCTTATCTTTGCGTAACATTCTGATAATAACACGGCAGGCGGATAAAAAACAATACAGCAGAACAAAAGCGGGACCAGGACCGGGAAAAACAGGACTGGTCACCGGATCAGCGGACCGTGATCACCAGGGCGGCCTCGGACATGGCGTCCCTGACCCGGCTGTAGATCCGGTAGGTCACGGTATAGGTGCCGGGCAGGCTCTGGACATAGTCTCCGCCTATGGCGGCGGCGTCCCTGAGGTCTGTGCCGTCCAGATCCCTGCAGACCAGGATCATGTCCCGGAAGTCGGGGAGGGCGTCTCCGGCCGCCAGCTCGATCTCCTTCTCTTTCAGAAGAAGGAGGGGATGGGTCAGGTCCACGTGGAAGGCGGCCTCTGTTTCCAGATGTTCTCCCTCCGGGGTGTCCAGGGTAAAGAGGGCATGGATCTGTCCGGGGTCCTCCGGGGCTGTTTCCAGGGTCCAGGCGACCAGGTCTGACAGGTCTGTCCCGTCCGCGTCCAGGGCGGTCAGGGCTTCCCGGTCAGCCAGGGCCGCGGCCAGATCTTCCAGGTCCTCCTGGGCCAGGGCAGGAAGAGGATCGGCCAGGGCCAGGACCGGCTCCGGAGCGGGGACTTCCTCCCTCACACGGTCGTCCGTTTCATAGGCGGGAACAGCCGTGATGGAGGCAGAGGAAGCTTCGGTCTCTTCTGACGCCTTCTGGCCGGCGTAGCTGCGGGGGATCAGGCCCGTCAGCCAGGCGAAGGCCAGGAGGCCGTTCAGGACCAGGAGCAGGACCAGCAGGAAGATGACCAGGGGTCCGGCAGTCTGTTTTTTCATGTCGGGAACACTCCTTACAATTATGCGTGTCTGTACAATATTCCGATTTTATCATAAATACTGCGGAGGATTCAATATGGCCGCATTGATTTCTTCAGCCGGAATCCGGCGGAATCCGGCCAGAATCCGGCTTCTTTCCCTTCTGTCCGCCCATGCTCCCTGCCGGGTTGTGGTAAGATGGAACCAGAAAGCAGCTGATCATCCGGGCACCGGCAGGCGCCGGCGGAAGAACAGGGGGAGGAAGTACCTATGGACCGGCAGGCAGCGGACAATTCCATCATGACGGCCCTTTCGCTCTGCAGGCAGGCCTGCTTCGGGCAGGCGCCGGAAAAAACGGAGGCGGACTGGAAAAAGGTCCTGACGGAGTCTCTCCGCCAGTCGGTCCTGCTTACCGCCTTTGCCTGCCTGCCCCGGGACCGGGTCCCGGAGGAGGTCCTGGCGGAATGGGACTCCTATGCCCTGGCGGCGGCCGCGGAATCCCTCCGGGTCAGTCACGGCCATGGGGCCCTCACCCGCCTTCTGGCCGGGGCCGGGATCCCCTGCCTGATCCTCAAGGGACTTTCCTCCTCCGCCTGGTATCCTGATCCTTCTCTCCGGATGCTGGGGGATGTGGACTTCATGGTGCCGGAGGGCAGCCGGGAGGAGGCGGTCCGGGTCCTGACAGAGGCGGGCTATGAACCGGTCCCCAAGGAGGCGGGCCATCATCTGACCTTTAAAAAAGGAAAGGTCGTCTTTGAACTCCACCACGAGCTGCCGGGCCTGCCCGGCGGCGAGAGCGGCCGGGTCCTCCGGGAACTCTTCTCCGGCCTTTTTGAGAGGGCGGAAGAGATCTCCACAGGGGCCGGGCCCCTACTGGTCCCCTGTCCCTTCCACCAGGGCCTGATCCTGATCCTCCATAACGCCGGCCACTGGACCAGCTCAGGGATCGGCCTCCGGCACCTCTTTGACCTTGCCCTCTTCATGGCTTCCTTTTCCGAGGAGGACTTCCGGGCCCTCTTTGAGGAGCCCTGCAGGAGGGCGGGCCTCTGGGAATTTGTCCGCCTGTCGGCGGCCCTGTCGGCCCGGCATCTGGGCGGGCCGGAAAGGGCATTCGCGGCGGACGTGCCTGTCTCCCTGACGGACGCCATGCTGGAGGACGTCCTGGCATCCGGGAATTTCGGCCAGAAGGTCCGCCAGAGACACAACCAGAGGGTCCTTCTGTCGGAAGAGGGAAAAGGTCCCATCCGGGACCAGGGACTTTTCGGCCGGTTCCTTGCCAGCCTGGGCCGGGCCGTCCGGCGGCGGTGGCCCCTGGCGGAGAGGATCCCTCTCCTCTATCCCATAGGGGCCCTGGTCTTCGGGACCTGGTACCTGATCCGGATCCTGATGGGAAAGCGGCAGCCCATCCATCTGAGAGAGATAGCGGAAGAGTCCGAAAGAAGGCACCGCCTGTATAAGGCCTTTGCCCTCTATGAGCCGGAAAGAGGATCGGGATGAGCGGGAGAAGGCAAAAAGATCCTGCGGGTCCAACAGTTGCTGATAAATGGAAGGATCCAGCATGGATAGTTGGAATAAATTGTTTCAAGCAAAGTATCTAACAAATTAAAACAATTAATTTTAATTATATAGCAAGTAAAATTGACTCAAAAACAAGTATATGGTAAGGTTGTTATGGAAAGGAGGTGGGTGACGATGAGGTTCAGTGAAAACCGGAAGCAGATGATAAGAATGTATATTCTGGAAAAAATCGGCCAAAAGGAAAAACCGGTCTCGAGAATCGCTGCCGATGCTTTTGGAGTCAATCCCTCTACGATTCACGCGTATATTAATGAAATGCTTGCGGAACAGATCATTCGCAAGGTAAAGAGAGGAGAATATGAGTTAGTAAACAGGGAATATGCGTATGACCTGAAAAGAAGCGCAGGAGATCTGGATACAGATACCTATGCATACACACTGTGCCTGCTCGAACACATAAAGGACTTCGAAAATAACATAAAAGACATCTGGAGTTATGCGTTCAGCGAGATGATCAATAACGTGATGGACCATTCCGCGGCAGAGAACGTTCGGATCATTGTTAAGCAGAATTGTCTTAATACCAGTGTAACGATATTGGATGACGGTATTGGTATCTTCAGGAAAATTCAGGATTATTTTCAGCTGGCATCGATTGATGATGCTGTTTGTGAGCTGTTTAAGGGCAAGCTGACAACAGACAGGGAAAATCATTCCGGAGAGGGAATCTTTTTCAGTTCCAAGCTGATGGACTCTTTTTTCATTATCTCGAGCGGTAAGATTTTTACCAATAATAAATATGATGACAGCAAAATCATCAGTCTGCCTTCTTCTGAAATAAACGGGACCTGTGTTTATATGTCGTTGTCAAATCACAGCCACAAGTCTGCGATGGAAATATTTGATATGTACGCAGATGTGGATGGCGGCTTCACAAAGACAAGGATTCCGCTGAAAAATATGTTTGATGAATCTCCGGTTTCTCGTTCGCAGGCGAAGCGCGTGTGCAAGCGGCTGGATCAGTTCAGGGAAGTGATTGTTGACTTTTCGGAAATCGAATGGATGGGGCAGGGGTTTGCCCACCAGATGTTTGTTGTGTTTGCCCGCAGTCATCCTGAAATCAACATCGTTCCTGTTAATATGAATGAAACTGTTTCAAAAATGTACCAGCATGTTCTGAATACGAATGTCCTGTAGTATTCCGAAAGCAAGCTGCCTGATCCTGTTTATCAGGCCAGCCATAAATGACCTGTCAGTTAATGTCAACTACCCCACCCATTCCGAATGAATGGGTGGGGCTTGTAAAAAAGGTG
>CAMOUD010000164.1 GCA_946626215.1 uncultured Lachnospiraceae bacterium | reverse complement strand
GCCTTCCCAGTCCTCTTCCTCGGTGGGATAGTGGTTGTCGGGCAGGCCGATCCAGGCGATCAGGATGGCCTTGTCGGGATCCTTCACGTTGGCGGCGAACTGGGCCGCGTAGAAGTCGAAGCCGAAATCCAGATACTGGTAGTCGGATTCGGGAGTGAAGGTCAGGGTATCATAGTCCATGGTGCCGACCATGTATACGTTGTGGTTGGTGGAGTTGCCTCTGCCGGGCAGGGTCGTATACTGGGGGCTGAAGATCAGGACGTCCTTGCCGGAGATGTTGACGATGCAGGGGCATTCCCACATGCCGCCGAAGTCCTCGTAGCCGGGGACCTTGAGCTCGCCCGCGAAGGACCAGCCCTCCAGGAGGGATTCGGATTCATAGATCAGGGCCCGGCCCTTGAGGTCCAGGTTCTGGGCGCCGATGAAGATATAGTATTTCTTCTTGGAGGGGACATAGACGATCTTGGGATCTCTCTGGTGCTCGCTGTAATCCGGGCGGGGGCCGAAAAGGGGCTCAGCCAGCTTGACGGGCTTCCGGTCCTCGCCGACCTTGGCGGCGCAGGTATAGGGAGTCCGGGTCCAGTCCTCATCCCTGTGGTTGCCGGTATAGAAAAGATAGAGGTCGTCGCCCTCGGAGAAGGCGGATCCGGAGTGGGTGCCCCGGTTGTCATAGTAGGTATCGGGGGCCAGGCCGATGCCTTCGTTGTCCCAGTGGATCAGGTCCCTGGAGGAAACATGATACCAGTACTTCAGGCCGTGGACCGCTCCCCAGGGGCACCACTGGAAGTAGAGGTCCCAGATGCCCTTATGATAGCCAAAGCCGTTGGGGTCACTGGACAGACCGGTGACCGGCTGGATATGGTATGCCTGTCTGTACCTGGAATCCTTGATCTGATCGTACAGATCCCTGACTTCGTCCGCGCTGTGCAGTACGCGATATCGCTCTTCACGTGTCCATTCTCTCATAGCAGCCGCTCCTTTATTTACTGTACTTGCCATCCGCATGCAAAGGGGGCATAATGCCCAAACTTAGTATTATTTTACGTGAAACGGACCAAAAGGACAACAAAAACCGTCAAAAGCCACAAAAGCTGCCTTCTGGAAAATAATCTGAAAAAATGATAAACTATTTATACAACTAGAGCAGCGCGAAAGACCTGTTCCGGCCCCGCCTGGCGATCCCCGGCGGAGCCGTTGCCTTTACTCCAAAGGCCGCTGCCCTGTATTTATTTCCGGCCCTTCTCCGGAGCCGCCGCGTCCGCAGCGCGAAGGCTCCCTTCCAGAAGACGTTCCGCAGACGTCCCGGGGCTGACCATAGATCCATAAGAAAAGAGGAGGTAACTACATGTGGAAAAAAGACGATATCGTACTTCACGGCAATGACGGCGTCTGCCGGATCAGCGGCATCCAGAAGCTGAACCTGTTCGGCGACGGCCTGCGTGAATACTACATCCTGGAGTCTCTCTATGCCCGCAATACCACCATCTATGTGGAGGTGGGAGCCGGAGACGCCTCTCTGGAGCCCCCGCTCAGCCAGCCTGAGATCGATGACCTGATCCGGGCCATCCCTTCCATGACCTGTGAATGGATCCCCAACGACAAGCTGCGCCAGCAGACCCTGGGCGCCAGGATCCGGACCGGATCCATCTCCGACCTGCTCGCCATGGTCTCCATGCTGCTCAGCAAAAAGGAAGAGATCGTAAAGACCGGCCGCAAGTTCCGTGCCCAGGACGAGAAGGTCCTGGACAAGGCCCAGCAGATCATCAACCGGGAGATCGCCTTCGGCCTGGGCGTCCAGCCCGAGAAAGTCCCGGCCTATATTTCCTCCATGCTGGAGGCCTGACAGATCCTCTGCCCTTCCGTCCCGGCTGCCGCTCCCCGCGGCGGCCGGGCTTTTTCTGCTCTCAGAAAAGCGCTCCGGGGCCGGGCTCCGGAGCGCTGCTTTTTTCTTATCCTGTTCTCTTTTGTCTTTATTCGCTCTTTTCTTTTTTCCGCCGCTTCCTGTCCTTATCCTCCGCGGCAGGGTCCTTTTCGTCCCGGGTGACCAGGATCTTTTCCACCCTGTGGTCCTCCATGGCAAGGACGGTCACGGTAAAGTCGGCGTAGTGGAAGGATTCTCCGGCCGAGGGGAAGCCTCCGAAGGTCTCGATGGTCCAGCCTCCGGCCGTCTCGCTCTCCCCGTCAAAGTCTTCCTTCCGGATCTCCATCAGGTCCAGGAAATCATCGATGGGCATGTCGCCGTCGATCTCATAGGCCCGTTCGCCCCGGACGGTGACTTCGTTTTCCACCGTATCGGTCTCATCCCAGATCTCGCCGACCACTTCCTCCAGGACGTCCTCCATGGTGATGACGCCAAGGGTCCCGCCGTATTCATCCACCACGATGGCCATGTGCTGCCGGCTCCTGCGGAACTCCTCCAGGACTTCGGGGAGCCGGATGGTCTTGTAGACATAGCAGGGCTCCATAAGGAGGGACCGGATATCCACATGGGAGTCCTCAGTCAGGGCCTTGAGGAAGTGGTTCATGTGGAGGATACCGATCACATGGTCGATGCTGCCCTCATAGACGGGGAGCCTGGTAAAGGGAGCCTCTTCGATGACGGAAAGCATCTCCTCCCAGCTGTCCTCGATGTCCAGGGCCACCACGTCCACCCGGGCCGTCATGGCCTCGGAGGCGGAGGTATCGGAAAAATCAATGGCCGCCTGGACCAGCTCGCTCTGCTCCTCGTCCAGGACGTCCTCGTCCTCCGCCGTTTCAATGATGGACTGAAGCTCCTCCACCTTTTCCCCGGCATCGCCCAGGTCCCCCTCCCCCTTCATGGGCAGGGTGATCAGGTGGGTCAGGCCCACCACCAGCAGGACCACGGGCCTGAGCAGGAACATGAGGACCCGGATGGGCCGGGCATAGCGCAGGGCGTAGCGGTTGGCCGCGCCTCCTGCGGAGATCTTGGGGATAGTCTCCCCGAAAATGATGACGGCAATGGTCAGGATGGCCGTGGCCACGCCCGCCAGGGTGTCCCGGCCGGTGATCAGGATCACCGCCACGGAGCCCAGGGAAGAGCAGGCGATATTGACCAGGTTGTTGCCGATCAGGATGGTGCTCAGGGCGTCGTCGAAGTGACGGGCGATAAAGAGGGCCGTCCGGGCCCGGCTGCTGCCGGCCTCCGCCTCATTCTCCAGCCGCATATGGCTGCAGGAGGAAAAGGCCATTTCAGACCCGGAGAAAAAGCCGGACAGGATCACGCAGAGGGCGATGCCTGCCAGTACCAGGATCGTAGTCATGCCGTTCCCTCCTTCTTTTCCTCTGTCTGATGCCGGATGATCACCCGGCGGATCCGGTTGTGCTCCATCCGGGCCACCGAAAGGACCAGGTCCCGGTATGTAAAGGAGTCCCCGACCCGGGGGACATTGGTGAACTGCTCGTAGACCCACTCGCCTATGCGCTTGTTCAGGAATTCCTCCTTGTCCTCATCGGGATACTCGAATTCGATCTCATCCAGGACGTCGGCCACGGGCTCGTCCGCGTCCACCAGGAAGGACCCGTCCCCCTGGTCCTGGATCGCGGTCTCCACCACGTCGTCCTCATCCCAGATCTCGCCCACCAGGGTCTCCAGGATATCCTCCACGGTAATAATGCCGGCAGTGCCCCCGTAGGGGTCCGTGACGATGGCCATGTTCTGGCGCTCCCGGCTCATGACGGGCAGGAGCTCGTCGATGTTTCCGGTCCTTGTCACGAAGAGGGGCGGATCCAGCAGGCTCCGGAGGTCCAGGTCCCGGCCCTGCCTGAGATAGGCCCGGATATAGCGGCGGATCCGGAGGATCCCGATCACGTTGTCGATGCTGCCCTCATAGACGGGAAGCCGGCTGTGGTTCTGGCTGCGGATCTGGTCCAGGATGGCCTCGGGGTCATCGTCGATATCGATGGCCACCACGTCCACCCGGGGGGTCAGGATGGATTCCACGGTCAGGTCATTGAACTGGAGGGCCGAGGAGATCAGGTCTCCGTGTTCCTCGTCCAGGCTCCCCGACTCCGTCATGTCCTCTATGATGTCGTAGAGCTCGTTCTCCGTGACGGAGACCTCCTGCTCCCCGCCTCCGATCCTGGCCGCCGTATTTCCGATGGCAGCAAGAAGCGCCGAGCAGGGCCTGAAGACAAGGATCAGGATGCTCAGAAAATCGATGCAGGCCAGAGACAGGGTCTCCGGATATTTTTTCGCGATACTCTTGGGAAGCATTTCCGCCAGGAAAAAGACAGCAAAAGAAGTAACAACCGTGCTGATGGTGACTGCCGAGAGCCCCCACCGCCTTGTTACTGCTACAGTGACCAGAGAAGCGGCCGCGAGATGGGAAATGTTAGTGCAGATCAGGATCGTGCTGATCGTTCTGTCGAAATGATCCAGGGCCTCCTGGACCTTGCCGGCCCGTCTGTTCCCCCGCTCCGCCAGGGTGCGGATCCGGGTCCTGGAAACAGAGGACAGCGCTGTCTCAGCGACAGCTATATAGTCAGCAAAGAGAATGCATGCTGCTACTATGAGCCAAGTGGCTAAACCGCCATCGTCCATGTAAATAAACAAACCTCCTGCGATCGGCCCGGGCGGGGGCCGAAGTGCATCGTTCCATCAGTCTTCTGTCATTTGGTAAAGTATTATAGCATACTTTAGTGTCCTGCAACAGTTTCCTTTTCGAATCCGGCACCTGCCCCGCAGCCTGGCTTTTTTGAGCAAATTGTATCCGCAATTGCCTTTGCCGGGGCAAAGTTTACAAAGTAATTACGGTATGGTAAGATTTTTGTAACTATACGTCCAGCCCGGTCCCGCAGGTCCGGGCCCCTCCTGCCGACTTCCGGCAGGACCAGAAGGATTCCCTTATGAAAAAAAGAACCATTTCCCTGACAGGCCTCCTGGCAGCCCTGTCACTGGCCTTTACGGCCCTGCCCGCCGGCGCGGCGGCCACACAGGCCCTCCCCCAGACGGACAAAAGCGACCAGGCGGAAAGGACCGCCGTCGTCTCCACGCAAAGCGGCCGCCTGCGGGTGCGCGAGGGCAAGGGGACCGGCTACGAGATCGCCGGCTATCTCCATCACGGCGATACGGTCACTGTCCTGGAACTGGACGGAGACTGGGCAAAGGTCCGGTCCGGAGACCTGACCGGCTACTGCTCCGCCGCCTATCTCCTTCTTTCCGATACGGAAGAGGAGGAGGCCGCCCCGGAAGAGGAAGAGACCCCCGCAGGGGAGACCGCTCCGGAGGAGGAAGGCGAAGAGACCGCCAGGGTCTCCACGGAGAACGGTCGCCTGAGGGTGCGCGAAGGCAAAGGGACCGGCTATGACATCACCGGCTATCTCCACAACGGCGATACGGTCACCGTCCTGGAAAAAGACGGGGACTGGGCAAAGATCCGGTCCGGCAGCCTGACCGGCTACTGCTCCGCGGACTTCCTGGTACCGGCAGAGCCGGAAGAGGAAGAAGAGGCGGCGGCTCCCGCTGAGGAACCTGCTCCCGCTGAGGAAGAGGCTCCCGCTGAAGAGACCGCTCCCGCTGA
>CAMOUD010000163.1 GCA_946626215.1 uncultured Lachnospiraceae bacterium | reverse complement strand
GCGGGCATCGCACCCGCTAGATAGGTCGCCCTTATCTGGGCGCACCACAAAAAAAAGGCCCGCGGGCACGCCAATGTCATTTAGATTAATATGACATTGGCGGGCACGCAGGTCTTTTCTTTGGATTCGTTCTCCGGTCCTGTCTTTTACAGAAGGGCGGCAAAGAGCCGGAGGATCAGCTGCCCCAGTCTCAGGAAGGCGCCCCTTCCCTGTGTATACCTTTCCGTCACATCTTCGCTGACGGCCAGGATGGATTCAAAGTCCGCCCTGGTATCCAGGACGGCCTGCTTCTGGTAATAGAGACAGCCGTTCTCGAAGTGGTGGTAGAGGCTCCGGTAGTCCAGGTTGATGGTGCCGCAGGCGGCGGCTTTATCATCGGCCACGCACATCTTGCAGTGGCAGAAGCCCGGTGTGTATTCGTAGACCTTTACCCCGTTCCGGGTCAGGGGATTGTAGTAGGACCGGGTCACCTGGTAGACCAGCTTCTTGTCCGGGATCCCGGGAGTGATGACCCTGACGTCCACGCCCCGCTTGGCCGCCAGGCCCAGGGCGTGGATCATCTCATCGGTCAGGATCAGGTAGGGGGTCACGAACCAGACGTAGGACTGGGCCGTCTCCGCCATGGAGATATAGACCTCCTCTCCCACCTGCTCGTTGTCCATGGGCTGGTCGGCGTAGGGCTGGACAAAGCCGCCCTCCCGGGCCGTATAGGGAAGGACAGGCAGGTAGGGGGTGAAGTCCGTATCGTTCTCGTCATCGCCCCGGACCGCGTTCCACATCTCCAGGAAGGTCACGGTCAGGCTCCGGACCGCCTCTCCCTCGATCTTCACGCCCGTATCCTTCCAGTGGCCGAAGGGGCTGTTGATATTGAAGTACTCATTGGCCAGGTTGTAGCCGCCGGTAAAGGCCACGCGCCCGTCCACCACCGTGATCTTGCGGTGGTCCCGGTTGTTGAGGAAGAGGTTGAGGCCGGGCATAAAGGGGTTGAAGACCCGGCACCGGATGCCCCTGTCCTCCATGCGCCTGACAAAGTCCCGGTTGATGAAGCCGATGGACCCCATGTCGTCGTAAAAGACCCGGACCTCGACCCCGGCCCGGACCCGGTCCTCCAGGATCTCCTGGATCCCGTGCCAGGACTCCCGGTCCTCGATGGCGTGGTATTCCATGAAGATGAAGGATTCCGCCTTCCTCAGCTCCTCCTTCTGGGCTTCCAGGCCCCTGGCGGCGTCATCGTAGTAGGTCACGTCCGAATTCTCGTAGAGGGGATAGCCGGCGTGGGTCTTTACATAGGAGGCAAGGCCTGCCCTGGCGGGATCCGTCTCCCGGAGCCTTTCAAGCGCCGGGCCGTGGTCCGGCAGAATGGGCAGAAGGATGCTGTCCACCTTCTCATACCGCTTCCTGGCGGCCCGGGTGCCTCCGTTCATGCCGATCAGCAGGTAGAGGACCACGCCGACCACCGGAAAAGCCATGATCAGGATGATCCAGGGCATCTTCAGCGCGGAGGTCTTGCGCTGGGAATAGATGGCCAGTACCAGAATGACGGACAGGATGGTCAGGGCCAGGTTAATCCACTCGGCGTAGGTATTGAGGCGGTAGATCAGAAAAAAGATGAAAACGATCTCCAGCAGGATGGAAAAGACAGTAAAGGCCATACGGGCGACGCCGTTGCGGACGGATGACCTTTCTTCCACACGGTCTGATGCAGAGGACATAGGACCCCCTTTCCTGAATACAGTTGCTTCAGCACTATACAAAGAATCGTCACTTATTATACCAGAAGACAGGGAACATACCATCGGCAAAGAGGCCGGTTTGTTCCCTGTTTATTGTATTAACTATGATGTGTGCCGCAGGCATCATGTGTGTCACACCTCACACGTGTTACATAACACCCATATGTGTCATGTGTATCCTGTTTATCTTATGTGTCATGTTTGTCCTGCGCATACTCGTTGTATTAATTATCTTAATTGTATTATATTAATTAATACACATCATACTCAGATACCTTCCGGCTCAGCCTCAGGCCTCTTCCTCCAGGAGGGCCAGGAGCCTTTCCAGAATGGCCGTGACCGCGGCCTCCCGGACCCTGTTCCTTTCCATTCCTTCGAAGTGGTCCGTCCAGGCCAGGGTCCTGCCGGGCAGGCTGATCCCGAAGCAGACCGTGCCCACGGGCTTGCCCGGGACGGCTCCTCCGGGCCCCGCGATGCCGGAGGTGGAAAGGCCCGCCTGGGCGCCGGCCGCCCGGGCCGTTCCCTCCGCCATCTGGGCCGCCACAGGCTCGCTGACGACGCCGTACTCTTCTATGGTCTCCTCCCGGACGCCCAGGTACCGGACCTTGGCCTCGTTGGCGTAGGTCACAAAGCCCAGGTCCAGGACATGGGAGGCGTTGGGGACATTGACCAGTCTCCCCGAGAGGAGCCCGCCAGTGCAGGACTCCGCGCAGGAGACATGCCAGCCCTTTCCCATCAGGGCCTCCACGACTCTGGTTTCCAGATCCTTACCCATTTCTTTCTCCTTTTTCTCTTCCTCTTACCGGATCCTGGGCCTGCAGGAAGCCTCCTTGCAGATCTGCTCCGTGATGGACAGGAACCGTTCCATCTCCCTTTCCCGGTTGAGGTGGAGGGGAGAGACCCTGACAATGCCCGGCGACCCGAAGGCTCCCACCATGCGGGCGGAAAAGATGCTGTCTCCCGACCGTTCAAAGGTGATGACGCCGTGCTTTTCATAGGCAGCGGACGCCGCCCGGCAGGAGAGGCGGTCGAATTCCAGGGCCAGGATCAGGTCCCTCCTGGTCAGGTCCCTGCCGTCCATCTGCACCCGGACCCCTTCGATGTGCCGAAGGCCTCTGCGCCTTTCGGTCCCCTCCAGCAGCACGTCCAGAAGGCCCCTCTCGTGGGCCGCGATCCGCTCCATGCCCCTGACGAAGTGCTCTCTCCTTGTCCTGCCGAAGCCCTCCGCCTCTCTGCCCAGTTCCGCGATGTAGTCAGCGACGGCGGACAGGGCCGCGAAGTGGCCCGTGGCGGGAGAGCCCAGCTCCCAGTAGTCGGACTTCTGGCCCAGGAGCTTATGATGGCGCAGGTCCTTGACCCTGTCGGACAGCCAGGCCAGGCCCCAGCCCCGGACGCCGAAGCACTTATAGGGAGCCATGGTCATGACGTCCGCCCCCAGTCCCTCCGGATCCAGAGGGGCGTGGGGCGCGTGCTGGACCGCGTCCACCAGGATGTAGATGTTCGGATTGATCTTCCTGGCCTCCCGGCAGATGGTCTCCAGGTCATAGACAAAGCCCGTGATGTTGGAGGCGGCCATGCAGGAAAGGACGGCCGTCTTCTCATCGACCAGGGACAGGACAGCCTCCGCCTCCACGCCCCCTGTCTCCGGGTCCACCGGAGCCACCCGGAGCTCGCATCCGTGCTTTTCGGCGTTCTCCGTCATGGCGTCAAAGGAGGAGGGATGCTCCAGCATGGTGGTCACGTAACTGGTCCCGGAGGCCGCGTCTCCGACGATCCCGGCCAGCTCTTCCATAAGGAGGGAGGCGGTCAGGCCAGGCACAAAGGTCCCGGAGGAGGCTCCGAAAAGGACCTCCATGATGTCCTTTCTCCCCTTTTCCTCCACTTCGGCCAGGTACAGGGCCAGGTCGTTGGAATGCTCGGAGGCGTCCGGCATGGCGTCATATTCATGGAAGGCCTCCTCCGCCGCCTTCAGCCTGAGGGATCCTCCCGCGTTGTCAAAAAAGAGCCTTTCCCGGCCCCTGATATCCGTCCTCACATAATAGAAACGGCTCCTGAGCTCATGCAGCAGGTTGTCATCCAGCATCTCTTTCCGATAATCCATGGTTCTTTACGGCACGTCCCGGATGCCCTTTTCCTCCCCTTCCTGAGTGTATCTGTATGGTCAGGGCAGGCTCCCTCCCGGGCGGGGAGGCCTGCCGTCCCCTCCATCATACCCGAGGCCGGCCCCGAAAAAAAGACCGCCGGTCCCTCTGTTCCCCTTTTCGTACAGGGTGTTCCGCCAAAAGAACAGGACCGGGGTCCGGAGGTCCCGGACAGGTGAAAAGGGCCCTGCCGGAGCAGATCCTTCCGGCAGGGCCCTTTCTCAGGCCGCGCCGCCTCCGGCGGACGCGGTTCTCTTATCATGTTTTTTCTCAGGCCCTTCCTCTTCCCAGGCTCCGGGTCAGGCGGTCCATGAGCCTTGTGACCGGTGCGAACAGGACCAGACAGATCCCGAAGTTCCCCAGGCAGTGCACGATGTCATAGGGGATCCCGGACACCCACCAGGCGAACTGGGTGGCGGGCCCGAAGGTGACCAGGGTATAGAGGGAACACAGGAAGCCGAAGGAAAGGCCGAAAGCCCCGGACAGGAGGGCGTAGAAAAGGGCCCTTCTCCTGCCGATCTTCCGGGTGGCCATGACCAGGCAGACCAGAAGGGGCCAGACGTAGAGATAGGCGATGGACCAGGTCCCGAAGCCGAAGTAAAAGCACTCAAAGGCCACGAAGGCATAGACCGCCGCCAGGGTCTTCCATCCGTAGAAGAGGGTAAAGACGATGGTCAGGAAGCTGATCAGCTCAATATTGGGCAGAAAGTCCAGGGCCCTCTTGGAGACCTCCATGAGGGCCACCATCATGCCCAGAACGGCCAGGTCATAGACCGACCAGGACCGGGCCGGCCTTTTGGATCCGCCTTCCATGGGCCTTTAGTTCCCTGTGGAGCCCTCATCGGCAGTCGCTGCCGCGGACTCATAGACCAGAGCGTAGCTGTCGCCGTCGGTCACAGGCTGGCTGTCCGCGCCGTACATGCCGTACTCATCGTTGACATAGATGGCCCAGTAGGCAGCGTCCGCTTCATAGTCGGCTTTCAGGCCGTTGACGGCTTCGATATAGAGACCGTAGTCGCTCTCGGTCCCGTCATAGGAAAAATCTCCTTCCGCCTCCAGCTCGTCCATCAGGTCCGCCAGGAACTCCGCGTCAGTCCTGCCGCTGTAGGACTTCTCCGCGCCCTCATTGTCCTTAACGGTCAGGGTATAGGCCTTGGAGCCCTCCTGAGGGGCGGGCCTGTTGGACCTGTATACCAGGACCAGGACGACGATCAGGACTGCCAGTCCGCATATTGCCGCGATCAGTCTGCTGTTTCCCTGTTTCTTTTCCATGATTCCTCCTTCTTTCTGCCGCGGACCTGAAAAGAGCCGCGGCCGGACGGGCAGCCGGCTGCGGCATAGCAAAAGAAGGCAGGCCTCTCCCGGGGGAAAGCTGCCGATCCTTCGTGCCAGCCAGTTGCTCGTGGTTCTGCACAGACCGCAGGCAGGTCTCCCGGCTCACGGATCCCCGCTTACTGCTGCCTTCCCGGTCTCCCAGTGACATGCCGCGCCGGAAGATCCCCTCCGACGCGGAGCAGATCGCTCCCCGTTTACGGTGACGAGTTCGCACAGGCCTTCCACCTGTTTCCCTTTTCACCGGACCCGGCCCCCGCGGGGACCTGTCCGACACCTGCGTCTATCCTGTGTGGTTGTCATCAAGAATCCTAGCATCCTGCTAGGGAAAACACAAGGCCTGAAGGATATTTCAGACAGCTTCCCGGGAAAAGGCAGGAGACAGGGCCG
>CAMOUD010000162.1 GCA_946626215.1 uncultured Lachnospiraceae bacterium | reverse complement strand
CGGCAGGGAAAAAAGCGGGACCGGCAGGAAGGAAAAAACAGGAAAAGAGAGAAAAAGGAAAAGGACCCGGAGATTTCTGTCTCCGGGTCCTGTCCGTTCAATGGGTCTTTTCTCAGCCTTCGGCAGTGAAGTCATCCTTGCCTACGCCGCAGAGAGGGCATTCAAAATCAGCGGGAAGGTCTTCCCACTTGGTGCCGGGCTCGATGCCGTTATCGGGATCGCCGAGGATTTCGTCATACTCGTAACCGCAGACATCACAAACATACTTCATAGTCATTTCCTCCGTTTTGTCGGGCGGCCGGGAGGTCCCGGTCCGCGTCTTTGCAGCTCCGCAGGGGGATCATAAGACACCTCCCTTCCTGGGTTGTTTTCATTATAAGGGAGGGAAAGCCTGCCGCGCAACTGACATTTAGAAGACAGAAACAGGACCCGAAAGGGATCCTGGCGGATTTTGCGGAGAAGGAGAATGGCGAAATCAACGAAACAAAACCGGGACCTGTCGGCGGAAGTCCGGGGAAAGCCCGGGACAGAACAGGGACTTTCGCGGGTTTCCCTGTTTCGAGGCCCTTTTTCGGCATCCTGCACAAAGAAGGGAAGACCTCCTTCCCCTTCCTTGTCCGGTCCGGAAGCCTCTTATTATACTTTTCCTTACCGGCGGCCCGGGCTGTCCGGAGGAGGATATGGAAGGAGGACATCGATGGAAAAGCTGATCCTGGTCGTGTATACAGCAGTGGCTGCCTGCCTGGACCTGAAGGGGGACAGGATCCCCAACGCCTGGGCCCTCGCAGGGGCCCTGGCCGGCCTTGCCTGGGGGATCCGGCAGTATGGGGCACTTTCCCTGGTCCGGCTCCTGCCGGCCCTGGTCCTCACAGGGTCCCTCTGGCAGGCAAGGAAGAAGGGCGGGATCGGAGGCGGGGACATCAAGCTCTTTGCCGGCTGCGCCCTCTGCCTGCCGCCCCTTCGCTATCCCTTTTTCCTCCTGGGATCTCTGGCAGCGGCGGCGGGAGCTGCTGCCTTCCGGATCCGGCGGGGAGAAAAGAAGGAGGACCTGCTGAAGCAGAAGATCCACCTGGCCCCCGCGGCCCTGGCCGGCGCCCTGCTTTACGCGGCCGGCCTTATATAGGAAAGGAGCTGCATATGCAAAAAGAAGCGGAGGACTATCAGGTGGCTGTCTGTGACAGGGAGGCCGCCTATGCCTGCCGGCTCCAGGACTATATGGAATCCCGGCGCAGGCTCCCCTGTCAGGTCCGGGTCTATACCAGTCCCTTAAGCCTTCTGGAAAAGGCCGGACGGGACAGGACCCTTCTTCTGATCATTGCCGAATCCCTGCTGGCCCGGGAGATCCTTCTGGCGGGCTTTTCCAGGATCCTGGTCCTGACAGAGACGGACAGGCCGCTGGCAGAAATCATACCGGGAGATCTTCCGGAAGGGATGACAGGGAAAATCGAGGCTGCCAGCAAATATATGTCCATGGAGAAGATCTCGGAGGCCATCCGGAGGATCCTTTCGGAGGACGAGAGGCTGGCGGGGATGACGGTCCGAAGGAACGATCCCATGACCATCATCGGCTGCTATACGCCGGTGACCCGGTGCCTCCAGACCACCCTGGCCCTGACCATGGGCCAGCTTCTGGCAGTCCGGGCTCCGGCCCTGTACATGAACTTTGAGCCGGTCAGCGGCCTGGAGCTGATGCTCAAGCGGTCCTTCCAGTCCACGGTCAGCGACCTTCTCTATTTCAACGCCTGCGCGACGGAAAAGGTGGCGGCCAGGCTCCGGCTCATGGCGGAGGACCTGGGAGGCCTCCACTTCCTGCCGCCCCTGAAGTCCTATATAGAGCTCAGGGCCATCACGGCCTCCCAGTGGAAGGACCTGTTCAGGACCATCGAACTGCAGACGGATTACCGTTACCTGATCCTGGACCTGACCGCCCATACGGACGGGCTTCTGGACATCCTGGAATCCTGCGACAGGATCTACACCATCTCCAGGGACGATCCTTTTTCCGTGGCCAGGCTCCGCCAGTATGAGGATATGCTGCGGGAGCTTTCCCATGAGGACCTCTGGCTCAGGACCAGGCGCTGCCGTCTGCCCATCTTCAATCTTCCGGCCAGCCTGGACCTGGAGATGCTGACCCGGGGGGAGCTGGCCGACTATGTCAGAAGGCTCCTGCAGGAGGCGGAAGAGGAGGAGGCCCATGGAAAGCTGTGAGAAGGCCGCCGGCAGGGTCCGGCAGCAGATCCTGGAAAGGATCGATTTTTCCAGGCGGGTAGAGGACGAGGAGGTCCTGACCATCATAGATGAGCTCCTGCTGGCTGAAAAAGGCCTGTCCCTGGCGGAAAGGGTCCGGCTCCGACAGGACCTTTTCCATTCCATCCGCCGGCTGGACGTCCTCCAGGACCTGCTGGACAAAGACAGCGTCACAGAGATCATGATCAACGGACCGGAGAAGATCTTCGTGGAGGAGGCAGGCGTCATCCGGGCCTGGGACCGCGGGTTTTCCTCGCCTGAAAAGCTGGAGGACGTGATCCAGCAGATCGTGTCCGACTGCAACCGGACCGTGAACGCCTCCTCCCCCATCGCGGACGCCAGGCTTCCTTCGGGAGACAGGGTCAACGTGGTCCTGCCCCCGGTGGCCCTGGACGGGCCCGCCGTGACCATCCGGCGCTTTCCGAAGACGCCCATCGGCATGGAGGACCTCCTTGCCTTCGGGTCTCTTTCCCAGGAGATGGCCCGTTTCTTAAGGGACCTGGTCCGGGCCGGCTACAACATCTTTGTCAGCGGCGGGACGGGATCTGGCAAGACCACCTTTCTGAACGCCCTCAGCGGCTATATCCCGGAAACGGACCGGGTCATTACCATTGAGGACAACGCGGAGCTCCAGATCCGCCATGTGGCCAACCTGATCCGGCTGGAGGCCAGGAACGCCAACGTGGAGGGAGAGAACGCCGTGACCATCCGGGACCTGATCCGGTCCTCCCTCCGGATGCGGCCCGACCGGATCATCGTCGGGGAGGTCCGGGGAGGCGAGGCCCTGGACATGCTGCAGGCATGCAACACGGGACATGACGGGTCCATGTCCACCGGACACGCCAACAGCGCCACCGACTGCCTGGCCAGGCTGGAGACCATGACCCTGATGGCAGGCGTGGACCTGCCGGTCCCCGCCATCCGGGGACAGATCGCCTCGGCCCTGGACATCCTGGTCCACCTGGGAAGGCTGAGGGACCGGAGCCGGAGGGTCCTGGAGATCCGGGAGATCCTGGGACTTCGGAACGGAGCCGTGGACACGGCCCTTCTTTACGCGTTTGAGGAAACAGGGGAAGAGGATGGAAGGATCATCGGGAAATGGGAAAGGAAACAGGCGCTCACGCGCACCTATAAGCTGGAGATGGCGGGCCTTGCGGAGGACCCCTGATCCCCGCTTTCTGGCAGAGGGGGTCGGTCTTGCCGGGGCCGTCGCCTGGCTCTTTTACAGGAGCCTGGCCGCCTTCTTCCTGCTGGCCCCCCTGTCCCTTGTCTGGGAAAAAAGAAGGAGCCGGCAGAAGAGGGAGAGGGAGAAGGCCCTTCTGTCGGGCCAGCTCAAGGAGATGCTCGGGAGCGTGGTAACGGCCCTGAGGGCCGGGAGGTCGGCGGAGAACGCCTTCCGGGAGGCCCTCAGGGACATGGAGTACGAATTCGGGAAGGAGGCTCCGGTCTGCAGGGAACTGGTCCTGATCTGCCGGGGGCTGGACAACCACATGCCCCTGGAGGGCCTTGTGGCGGACCTGGCCGTCCGGGCCGGGACCGGGGAGATGGCGGAATTCGCGGAGATCTTTGCCATAGCCCGAAAGAACGGGGGGAACCTTGCCGAGATCCTGGACAGGACCGCTTCCCAGATCCGGGACCGGATGGAGACCCTGGAGGAGATCCGGCTCATGCTGGCCGGCCGGAGGATGGAGCAGACCATCATGGACCTGGTCCCCTTTCTGATCATCCTCTATATTTCCCTGACATCGCCGGGCTTTTTCGACGTCCTTTACGGGAACCCGGCGGGGGCCCTCTTTATGACGGCCTGTCTGGCCGTCTATCTGGCGGCCCTGGTCATGGCGGAAAAGATCCTGGACATCCGGGTCTGAAAAGGAGGCAGGCATGAAGATCCTGTGCGGCGGCCTGACGGCCCTCTATGTGTGTTTTCTTCTGGCGGCAAGGCGGCTCCGGGGCAGGCCCCCGGACTCTGTCCGGGGAGCCGAAAGGATCTGTTATCCGGCGGGCAGCCTTCTGTACGAGCGGATCCCCCGTCTGCCGGGCCGGGCAGGCGTCCGGCAGGCCCTGTCCGTTCTTTACCCCTCCCGGAGCCTGATCGGCAGGGAGGAGGCCCACCAGATCCGGAAACTGTCCCTTTCTCTTCTGGCCCTGGGAGCCGGGCTTTTCCTTTCGGCGGCGGCCGCGTTTTCCGGCGGGGAGGGAGTCCTGCCGGAGGGAAGGCTTGTCCGGGAGGAGGCAGGAGGAGAGGACCGGGAGGTCCTGGTCAGGGCCCGGGGACAGGATGGGAAAGTCCTGGGGACCTGGCCCCTGACCCTGTCGTCCAGACAGAGGACCCGGGAGGAATGCGAAGCCCTTTCGGACGCCCTCCTGGAGATATTGCCGGACCTGATCCTGGGAGAGAACGGGGGAAGGGACCGCGTCACGGGCGACCTGGTCCTCCCCCGGAGGGCCGAGGGCTATCCCTTCCTCATCCGCTGGCAGAGCCAGGACACCTCTCTGGTGGAGGAAAACGGCAGCGTCCATTCGGAGCAGCTGGAGGAGGGCGGGGAAAGGAGCCTTGTCCTGACAGCCCGGCTGACCTGCGGGGACTATCACAGGGAGGCGGAGATCCCCGTCACTCTGGTCCGGGAAAAGTCCCCGGCCTCGGCAGATCCCGGGAGCCTGATCCCGGGACTTCTGGACCAGGCCAATGCCGGCCAGGCCCGGGACCCGGTCCTGGTCCTTCCGGACCGGGCCGGAGGGGAAGCCCTGACCTGGACCCTGGTGAAAGAAACCCCGGCCTTCCCTCTTCTGGCCCTTTCGGTCCTGGTCTTTGCCCTCGTCTATATGGCAGGAGACCTGGATCTGGAAAAGGCGGTCCGGGCAAGGCAGCGGGAGATGGACCTGGCCTATCCGGGCTTCGTGAGCCGGTTCTCCCTATGCCTGGGGGCAGGCATGAGCATCCGGTCTGTTTTTTACCGGATGGGAGAGGAGTACCGGCTTGAAAAGGAGGCGGGAGGAGCCCGGAAGGAGGTCATGGAGGAGGTCCTTTTGGTCTGCCATGCCCTGGACAGCGGCATCTCCGAGCAGGAGGCCTGCCTGCAGCTGGCAAGGCGCTGCCGGAATCCGTCCTATACACGGTTCTGTTCCCTCCTGGCCCAGAACCTGAAAAAAGGGAACCGGGTCCTGCTGGACATCCTCCGCCTGGAATGCGGGCAGGCGGACAGGCAGAGAAAGGACCTGGCAATCAAACTGGGAGAAGAGGCTTCGACAAGGCTCCTCTTCCCCATGGCCATCCTTCTGATGGTCACAATGGTCATCATCATGGTGCCGGCCTGGTATTCCTTCTGAAGTCAACAACCCCACCCATTCATCATGAATGGATGGGGCTTGCAGGAGAGGGC
>CAMOUD010000161.1 GCA_946626215.1 uncultured Lachnospiraceae bacterium | reverse complement strand
TAAATCAATTGGATTTTACAATGGACACGTGAGAAAATGGCTTCAGAAAGAGAAAACAAAGAGCCGCGCGAAGCGGATGAAAGAACCAGGAGGAACTAAAAGATGGCAAAGACACTGATCGCCTTTTTTTCGAGAGCGGATGAGAACTATTTCGGCGGCGCCATGCGCTATGTCAAGGTCGGCAACACGGAGATCGTGGCGGGCCTCATGCAGGAGATGACAGGGGCGGATACCTTCAAGATCGAGATGAAGGAGCCCTATTCCCCCGTATACATGACCTGCATCCAGGAGGCAAAAAAGGACCTGCGGACGGGAGCCCGGCCGGAGCTGGTCTCGTATCCGGATTCCATCGACGCCTATGATACCATCATCCTGGGCTATCCCAACTACTGGGGGACCATGCCCATGGCCGTGGTGACCTTCCTGGAAAGGTATGACTTTGCGGGCAAGACCATCCTGCCCCTGTGCACCAACGAGGGGAGCGGCATGGGATCCAGCGAAAGGGATATCAGAAAATACGCGGCAGGCGCCCGGGTTCGGAAGGGCCTGTCCATTACCGGCAGCCGGGCCGCCCAGTCCGGAGAGACTGTCAGGAAATGGCTGAAGGAAAACGGCCTTGTATAAGTCAGCCACCGGGCAGCCGGAGCGGCGGATGAGAGCAGGCGCGTCCGCGTTTCCTGGATGAAAGAATAACGGAGCCAGGCGCATGAACGTGTGAGGAACGTTCCATGCGCTGGCTCCGTTTTATTGTTCCTTCTGCTTCTCCGGTCTCTCCCTTTCTCTGCTAGAGGAGGCCGAAATGGGCCAGGGCGCTGTGGATCCCGTCCTCCATCAGGGGGGCGGTCACGTAGTCGGCGGCCTGCTTCAGACGCTCTCTGCCGTCTCCCATGGCGACGCCGATACCGGCTGTCCTGATCATCTCCAGGTCGTTGTGGCCGTCTCCGAAGGCCATGGTCCCGGCGGGGTCCAGGCCCAGGAGCTCGCAGGTCTTCAGGATCCCCTGTCCCTTGTCGAAGCCCTTGGGAACGATCTCCATGATGTATTCGTTGTGGAAAATGAAATTGTAGAGGGGAGAGAGGGCCTCCACCAGGGCCGGCGTGTCTCCGTCCGGGGACATGTCCACAGCGAACTTGGAGACCTCGAAGGGCTCTGTCAGACCGGTGATGGGCCGGAGCATGTTTCCGACCTCCGCTATGAGCTTGCGGCCGTAGGGATCATTCCCGAAGTCCTCATAGTCCAGGTAGAGATGGCGCCTGCCCTCCAGGATGGGCCTGGCATGGCAGCGCCGGCAGATCCTCAGGGTCTCCTCCATCTGGTCCTGGGGGATCTGGTAATAGAAGAGGATCTCGCCCCTGAATTCGATCATGGTGCCGCAGCCGGAGACGATCCCGTCAAAGCCGATGCCCAGGAGGTCTTCATTGGTGATAAAGCCCCGGCTCCTTCCGGAGTTGATAAAGGCCAGATGGCCCTTTTCCCTGGCGGCCCGGATGGCGGTGACCGTGGAGGCGGGAATGGTGTTGTGATAGTCCCAGAGGGTCCCGTCTATGTCAAAAAAGAGTGCCTGCTGCTTCATTGCTTCCTCCTTTTTCCGAATGGCATCCTAACCCTACCACATTTCCGGCGTTCCCTACAAGCCTTTCGCCCCTGCCGCGTCTGTCCTCCCCCTGAAGCCCCTCTTTGTGGTAAACTGGTCTCGGTGCCTGACCATGCAGGCATACATCCCGGAAAGAGCAGGTGAGCGTCCATGCACGAAACAGCCAGAACGAACGACCCCCATATCGATCTTGCCATAGAAGAAATCGTAGGCCTTCTCCCCCTTCCTGTCCAGGAGGACGCACAGAGCGCCCTCTACGCCGAATGGAACGAGGAATTCCCCGAGGCCATCAGCTTCGCGGACAGGGTCCTGGCCCGGGACCCCGGGGCGCTTCCCATGCGGATGCTCCGGATGCGGTGCCTCTTCGCGGCAGGCCGCCTTTCCGAAGCGGAGGACCTGGCCCGGGACCTGATCCGGGAGGACGGCAGGGAGACGGAGCCCCATATCTATATGGGCCTGATCTGCCATGCCGGGGGCCGGTTCCAGGACGCCGTCCGGGAATTTGCCTCCGTCTATCCCCTGGAGGACTATGTCCCCTATTACCTGTCCGCCTACGGCGACTGCCTGGAGAAGGTGGGCCGGAGGGACAGGGCCCGGGACATGTTCGCCGAGGACGTCCTCCACTATATAGAGTCCGGCCACATCCCCTCGGTGACCATGCTCATGGGGAGCTTCCAGCACCTCCTGGACCTGGACGCCGGCCTTCAGACCGGCCTCTTTGCCGAGGACGCGGAGGTCTTCCTGAAGTTCCTGTCGGAAATCGAAATGGATGAGGCGGCCCGCCGCTACCTGTCCTCCACCATCGTCCTTCTGTCCCGGCATCTGGACAGGCCCGGCTTCCGCATGGATTTCCTGGACCTGGTCAGCCGGATCGACAGGGCGGAATATCTGGGAGACAAGGAGGGCCAGGAGGTCATCCGGTCCGCCTACGCCGCCCTGGAGTCCTATCTCTACCATGAGGATCCCCGGGTCTCCGCTCTGATGGAGGGATGCCTGTCCTCCATCGGGGCCGCCTCCTATACGGAGAGCCGGGAGGAGGAAAAGCTGTCCGGGGCCTACAGCGGCTACCATCTGGCCTCCTACTATGGGGACCATCAGGAGGAGATCGCCTATATCCGGGAAAACTATCCCATCTCCTATGAGGTCCTTCTGCCCCTGATCCTCAGGATCGAGACGGAGGGGGCCGGGGAGGTCCGGGAGGCCATGGTCCGGGAGGCCCAGCTCCATATGCCCAGGGCCATGGACCGGCCTGCCCTCCGGAAGGCCATGGAGGGGGCCTATCAGAGGCTCCTTACGTCCAGAAAAAAGCCCCGCTACCTGACAGGCGGAAAGGATACCCTGGTCAGATCCGATAAAAAGATCATGCCCAACGATCCCTGCCCCTGCGGCAGCGGGAAAAAATACAAGCATTGCCATGGCAGGCGGTAAGCCCGCCGTCAGATTTCAAAGGGAGCCAGAACGTCCATGTATCTGGGACCGGCCAGGACCCGGATCCGGACGCCCTCTCCGGTATAGTCCGGTCCCTCCTGGATGATGCCTGCCTCTGTCAGCTCCCGGAGAAGGCCCCCCTCCGAGTAGGGAAGGAGCAGGTCCATGGTCCGGTGCCCCTTGGTCAGGGCCTGTCCGATCAGGTCCAGCAGGGCCGTGAGGCCGATCCCTTTGCCTGCGGCCAGATAGATGGAGTCGCCCTTGACGAAGGGGATCTCCCGGGGCGTCCTGTAAAAGGAGACCACGCGGGCGTCTTCCTCCTCCCGCCGTTTTTCCAGGACCAGGTCGCATTTGTTGTAGGCGTAGAGGACGGGGATCTCGCCGGCTCCGATCTCCTGCAGGGTCTGCCGGGTCACCTCGATCTGATGGGGATAGTCGGGGTCGGAGAAATCGATCAGCTCTACCAGAAGGTCTGCCCGGCAGACCTCCTCCAGGGTGGACCGGAAGGCCTTGACCAGGGAATGGGGCAGGTCTCCGATAAAGCCGACGGTATCGGCCAGAAGGAAGGGAGAAGAGCCCGGCACCTGGATCCTCCGGACCGCTGTGTCCAGGGTGGCAAAGAGCATGTCCTTCTGGAGGACCTTCTTTTCCTCCGCGGCCTCTCCGCCGCCCTTTTCCAGAAGGGCGTTCAGGAGGGTGGATTTGCCGGCGTTGGTATAGCCCACCAGGGCCACGGTGGGAAGGGCGGATTTTTCCCTCCGCCTCCTCTGGGTGGCCCGCTCCCGGTCTACCTGGGCCAGTTCCCGGTCCAGCTGTGCGATCCTGTGCTCGATCCTCCGGCGGTCCAGCTCGATCTTCTGCTCGCCGGCGCCCTTGTTGGACAGACGGCCGGAGCCTCCGCCCTGGCGGCCCAGTTCCCGGTGCATGCCGGCCAGGCGGGGCAGGATATAGCGGAGACGGGCAGACTCCACCTGGAGCCGGGCCTCCCGGGTCCTGGCCCTCTGGGAGAAGATCTGGAGGATGATGCCGGTCCGGTCCAGGACCTCCGTATCCAGGTCCTGCTCCAGGTTGCGGACCTGCATGGGGGTCAGGGATTCGTTGAAGATGACCAGGTCGGCGTCGAATATCTCGATGTCCATCCGGATATAGTCCACCTTGCCGCTGCCCACGTAGGTGCGGTGGGTGATCTCCTGGGCGTTCTGGACGATGGTGGAGACGACCTCCAGGCCGCAGGCCTCGGCCAGGCCCCGGAGTTCTTTCATGGACTTTTCATAGCGGTCCGGCCGCGTGTCTGTATTGACGCCGACCAGGACGGCGCGGGGCATTCTTTCAGTCATGGATCACCTCAGCATTCGGATTTTTGCGGATACGCAACGGTCATTGTAGCAGATTTGACGGCCTTTTCCCAGTCCCCTTCCCTGCCGGACGAAAGCTTTCGCTGCAGGTGCCAAAAGGCCGGAAATATGGTAGAATGAAAGACGCTCTCAGAGAGCCTGAAGGATAAAAATACCGCGCGGCGGTTCGCGGATAAGGAGGCGGAATGAACGACGATTATATCAGAGAGGAACTTCGCAGCGTAACGGGCATGCTCATGCAGGATTACGGCATGGGACGGGGGATCGACAAGATCGACGTCTTCGTCCAGCCGGATACGGACATCATTACGGATATCACCAAAAAGCTCCTGAACATCCTGTTCCCGGGCTACTACAGGGAGAAGACCTACAGGAGCTACAATACGGAGAGCAGGATCTCCGTCCTGATCGAGGACGTGGCCTACAACCTGCGCAAACAGATCGCCATTGCCCTGCCCTACAGCAGCAACTGGGCGGGCTCCTCCTATGAGGCCCTCCAGGAGGAGGCCAGCCGGATCGTCCTGGAATTCCTGAAGAGACTTCCCATGGTCCGCGAATATGTCGATACGGACCTCCAGGCCACCTTTGACGGCGACCCCGCCGCCTTCTTCTATGAGGAGATCGTCCTCTGCTATCCCGGGCTTCTGGCCTCCACCATCAACCGGCTGGCCCATGAGCTCTATCTCATGCAGGTCCCCCTGATCCCCCGGATGATGACCGAGTACGCCCACAGCAGGACGGGGATCGATATCAACCCCGGCGCCACCATCGGCAAGTACTTCTGCATGGACCACGGGACCGGCATCGTCGTGGGCGAGACCAGCATCATCGGCGAGCATGTCAAGGTCTATCAGGGCGTGACCATCGGCGCTCTTTCCACCCGGGGCGGCCAGCGTCTCAGAGGCAGCAAGCGCCACCCTACCATCGAGGACTATGTCACCCTTTACGCCGGCGCCTCCATCCTGGGCGGTGAGACGGTCATCGGCAGGGGATCTGTGGTAGGAGCCAATGTGTTCCTGACCAGGTCCGTGCCCCCGGAGACCAGGATCAGCGTCAAGACCCAGGAGCTCATCGTCAGAAGAGGCGGAAAGGGAGCGGAGGAGCCTGTCCAGGAGGAAGCCTGGTACTACATGATATGAGGGAAGGCATGGTCTGAGAGAAGACCAGGTCTGAGACAGGATCCTTATCGCGGCAGGAAGAAAGAAGAAGGAAGGAGAGCGGCCAGGCTCTCCTTCCTTCTTCTATTCTGACTGTCTTTCTTCTATTCTGACTGTCCTTCTTCT
>CAMOUD010000160.1 GCA_946626215.1 uncultured Lachnospiraceae bacterium | reverse complement strand
GCCTACTCTTCCCTTCATCGATTTGACATATGGACCGGAAGCCCGAAGGGCTCCCGGAACGATCACATCCATTCTAATACAAGGCGCGTGAAAAGTAAAGGAAGACCCGCGCCCTTTCCCTTTGGAGCCGCCCCGGTCGTCTCTTTCATTTTCTTTACCTTCCGCCCCCGGAAGGCCCTTCTTATGTTAAGTTTGTGTTAAATCACACTCCATACACACCGCCTGTGTTTACATCCATTTGAGAAATATGAGATAATGTTAAGGATTTCGGGCGACAGCAGGACCACGCTCCGGGCCTCCCGGTCCGGTCCCTGTTTTCCCCCTTCCCCAACCATACAGGAGGCTCTTATGACAGCACTTATGACCTATCTTCGGGAATTCCACTTCGGTTCCGTGGCCTTCCGTCTGGTCCTGGCCATGATCTCCGGCTCCGTCATCGGCGCCGGCCGGGCCAGAAAAAGACGCAACGCCGGCTTCAGGACCTATACCCTGACCTGCATCGGCGCGGCCCTGGCCCTTATCATCTCCCAGTATGAATACGCCATGATGCTGGGCCCCTGGGCCGGCATCGTAGCCGAAGTGGGCATGAAGTTCGACGCCTCCCGCTTTGCCGCCTCGGTCATTTCCGGCATCGGCTTCCTGGCCGCCGGCACCATCCTTTCCGCCGAGCACCAGCAGGTGTCCGGCCTGACCACGGCAACGGGCCTTTTCGCCTCCGTCTGCATGGGCCTTGCCTGCGGCGCAGGCTTCTATGAAGTGGTCATCCCCTCCATCTTTGTCCTGATCCTGGTCCTGGATGTCATGTATCCCCTGGAGGTCCGCTTCAAGAGAAGGGTCCGCAACATCAACATCTTTGTCGAATTTGACACCATCAAGGACCTGAACGTGATCACGGACGCCATCCGGGCAAAGAGCGCCACAGTCTATGAGATCGATGTGGAGCGCATGCTCCGGGAGGGAAAAAAGTATCCCTCCGCCATCATGGTCCTCCGGCTTCCCAGATCGAACCCCTCCCATTCGGAGATGCTCTCTTCCATCGCCAAGCTGGACTGTGTCCGGGCCGTCCGGGAGCTGATCTCCTGATCCCGCTCCTGCCTGTCCCTGCCAGAAACAACCCAGAAGGAGGATTATTGTGCTTTCCGTATTTGATGCTTTTCGTGATGTGACCCTGGGAACGACCCTCTTCCGCCTGCTGATCGCGATCCTGTGCGGCATGGCCGTCGGCCTTGAACGGTCCTATAAGAACCGGCCCGCCGGCTTCAGGACCCACGTCCTGGTCAGCGTGGGCGCCTGCATCGCTTCCCTGACCGGACTTTACCTCTACCTGAACATGTCCTACCCCACCGACATGTCCAGGATCGGCGCCCAGGTCATTTCCGGACTGGGCTTCATCGGCGCCGGCACCATTATCGTCACCAAAAAGAACACCATCAAGGGCCTGACCACGGCGGCCGGCCTCTGGGTATGCGGCGTCATCGGCCTGGCCGCCGGCGCCGGCTTCTATGAGGGAGCCATCCTGACCACCCTTCTGGTCCTCTTTACCGAGATCGCGCTGGGAGCCCTGGGCCTCAGGATCCAGCACCAGCCCGAATTCCAGGTCATCATCCACTACAAGCACACCTCCGCCCTGGACAAGGCGGCCCGCTATATCAAGGACAAGGACATCGCCATCACCAATCTCCAGATCACCAGCTCCAACGACTCCGATATCTATGTCTATTCCGCCTTCCTCCACCTTCGGCCCACCGGCAACATCGACAAGGAGGACCTTCTCCTTCAGATCTCCTTCATCCCCGGGATCATCTCCGCGGAGGAACGGTAGGGCAGGCGGAAAGCTCCTCCCTCCTTCAGAAAGTCAAAAAAGCTCCAGGCCCGCCGGCTCAAAGCCGGGAGGCCTGGAGTTTTCCATGCCCGGAGGCACTTAACAAGTCTTTTACAGTCTCTTAACTCGTCAGCGGCAGAGCTTCAAAAGCTCCTCCCACTTTTTGTCCACGTACTTCTGGGCCTCTTCGATGGTCCATTCGTTGCCTGGCTTAAAGCAGTGCCTGAACCTGCCCTGAAGGCGCATGAACTCCTCTACAGGGAGCTTTTTCCTGGGCTCATAGGTCAGGTGCCACTCGCCCTCCACGACCTCGTAGAGAGGCCATACGCAGGTATCGACGGCCATCTTCAGGATCTCCGGCAGGCGCTCCGCCGGATACTGCCAGCCCCTGGGGCAGGGACTGAGGACGTTGACAAAGGCGGGGCCTTCCGTATAGATGGCCCGGCGGGCTTTTTCATGGAAGTCCCTGAAGTTGCCCAGGAGGGTGGTCTGGGCGGCGTAGGGGACCCCGTGGGCCACCACGATCTTAGTCAGGTCCTTCTGGTTCTGCTTCTTGCCCACGGACTCGGTGCCGGGCGGAGTGGTGGTGGCGGAAGCGAAGCGGGGGGTCGCGGAGGACCGCTGGGTTCCCGTATTCATGTAGGCGTTGTTGTCATAGCAGAAGTAGGTAAAGTCATGGCCCCTTTCCATGGCCCCGGACAGGGACTGGAAGCCGATGTCATAGGTGCCCCCGTCTCCGCCGATGGCCAGGATCTTGAAGGTATCCCGCACCTTTCCCTTTTTTTTCATGACCTTGTAGGCGGCCTCGACCCCGCTGGCCACGGCAGAAGCGTTCTCAAAGGCCGAATGGATGTAGGAGTCCTCCCAGGCCGTAAAGGGATACTGGAAGGAGGAGACCTCCAGGCAGCTGGTGGCGTTGCAGATGACCGCCCTGTCGCCCGGATCCACGGCCCGCATCATGGCCCGGCAGGTGATGCCGGCCCCGCAGCCGGCGCAGAGCCGGTGGCCCGGGGCGAAGCGCTCCGGACAGGATAAAGCCTTCTTCAGATCATAAGCCATAGGGCATGTCCCCCTTTCTCAAATCTCTCTGTCCCATGTGGGAATAGACAGGGCCCGTCTCGCCGGTCCGGACGATCCGCCGGAGCCTGGCGAAGACGTCCATGGCCTGGTCCACGGTAAAGTCCCGGCCCCCGAGGCCGTAGACGATATCGATCATCTTCGGCCGGGCGTCCATGTTGATGCAGGCGGCCGCGGTCTCGGCAAAGAGGGGGCCTCCGCAGGCGGAAAAGCCCTCGGACTTATCCAGGACAGCCACGGCCCTGCAGCCCTTCATGGCCGCTGCCAGCTCTTCGCCCGGGAAGGGCCTGAAGACCCGGACCTTGACAAGGCCCACCTTCTCGCCCTGATGGCGGAGCTCATCCACGGCTGCCTTGGCCGTGCCGGCCGAGGATCCCATCAGGACCATGGCCACCTCCGCGTCTTCCATCCGGTACTCCTCAAAGAAGCCGTATTTGCGGCCGAAGGTCCTTTCAAAGTCCGCCGCCACCTCCAGGATGGCCCGCTTGGCGTTCTTCATGGCCTCTGCCTGGGCCACCCGGGCCTCCATGTAGTAGGGGGAGGTGCCGTAGGGGCCCACGGCCAAGGGGTTCTCATGCTTGAGGAGGTAGTTCTCGGGCCTGTATTCTCCTACAAAGGCCCGGACCGCCTCGTCCTCCTCCAGCTCGATGTTCTCCAGGGCGTGGGAGGTGATGAATCCGTCCTCGCAGATCATGACAGGCAGGCGGACGTCCGGGGTCTCGCCGATCCTGTGGGCCTGAAGATAGTTGTCATAGGCCTCCTGGTTGTTCTCGGCGTAGATCTGGATGAAGCCCGAATCCCGCTCCGCCATGGAGTCGGAATAGTCGTGGTTGATGTTGATGGGGCCTGTCAGGGCCCGGCAGGCCACGGCCAGGACAATGGGGAGCCTGGCGGAGGCGGCGCAGTAGAGGACCTCGTTCATGTAGGAAAGGCCCGCGCTGGAGGTGGCCGTCACGGCCCTGCAGCCGGCCGCCTCGGCGCCCACGCAGGCGGACAGGGAGGAGTGCTCGCTTTCCACGGTGATGAATTCCGTATCCACCCGGCCGTCCGCCACGTACTGGGCAAAGTACTGGGGGATCTCCGTGGAGGGGGTGATGGGGAACATGGCAAAGACATCGGGATTGATCTGGCGCATGGCCGTGGCGATGGCTTCATTGCCGCTGAGTCTGTCTCGGATCGACATCCTTATACCTCCTTCCATTCGATGGCTTTAAAGGGACATACGGTAAAGCAGATCCCGCAGCCCTTGCAGTGGTCATAGTCGAACTCCTGGCGCTTTCCGTCCTGTACGGGAATGGAGGCGTCGGGGCAGAAGGGGGCGCACAGGAGGCACTGCCGGCACTTGTCCCTGTCCCAGAGGGGGATCCTGGACCGCCACTCTCCGGTCATGGTCAGGCGGGAGGTCCCGCCCTCATAGATCTCCAGGCCGGTGGTCAGCTCCTGCCAGGCGCTGGTCTCATGGATATCCGCGGCTCTCTTCATGCTCATTCCTTAACCTCCTTCATGGCCTGGGCCAGGCAGTCCAGGTTGCCCTGGATGACCTGGGGCTTTTTGGCGAATTTGTGCCGGTAGGAGGTCTCCATGTCCTTGAGGAAATCCTCCGGCTCCACGCACCGGCTGACCGCCACGATGGCCGCCAGCATGGGCGTATTGGGGAAATAGGCCCCCAGGTGCCTCCGGGAAATGGTCCCGGCGTCAATGGTAAAGACCCGGCCGGGGTAGCCCCGGAGAAGGGGCCGGAGCTCTGCCGAGGACCTGGCGGAGTTGATCACGATGGCGCCCTCCTTCTTCAGGCCCCTGGTCACGTCCACGCTCTCCAGGAGGGTCTCGTCCACCACCACGACGTAGTCGGGCTCATAGATGTTGGAGTGGATGCTGCACCTCTCCTCGCTGATCCGGTTGTAGGCCGTAATGGGAGCCCCGGACCGCTCCGGTCCGTATTCGGGGAAGGACTGGATATATTTGCCGGCCATGAAGGCCGCGTCAGCCAGGAGGAGGCTGGCCGTCTTGGCGCCCTGGCCGCCTCTTCCATGCCAGCGGATCTCTGTCATCTTCTGCATGTTTTCCCTCTCTTTCCCGGTCCCGGGAGGCTCCCGGGGCCAAAAAAAACACGCCCGTCCTCAAAAAAGGACGGGCGCATACATATACGCTCGCTGTACCACCTTTCATGGCCGTTTACGACATACCGACATATGCGGTTCCTTTAACGGGGAACGGGCGTCAGAGCTTACTGGGGCGTACCTGTTCAGCCTGCGGCTCAGGAGTGATGTTCACAGGTCCCCTACTCGCGCCGGGCTTCCACCATCCCCGGCTCGCTGCGGCTTTCGCCTGGACCTCCTACTGTCTCCATCAAAGCTTTTGGAATATGTCTGCATAAAAATGCAGGAATCTGAATAATTTCATCAGAAACATTTCACACTTTAAAGGATAGAAGCCTCTTTGTCAAGGGAAAGTTTCAGGAGGAGGATCAGGTCCGGCCTGTCCCGGAAACATACACATCCTCCTCTTCCTCCTCCGGGCCTGCCTCCCAGGCGGGGGCCGGTCCGGGGGCCTCCGCGGGCAAAGCTCCTGCCGGGGCCGGTGACGGCGCGCCCTCTGCCCCGGATCCGGAACCCTCCGCCGCGGGCACAGGACTCTCCGCTCCTTTCCGCTTTTTCCCGAGGCCCCGGTCCCGGAGGGCAAAGGCGGTCAGGAGGGGCAGGGAATAGACCACAGGGAAGCCGTAGCGGGGATGGCCCTGGATGACCGGGGCCAGAAGGATGATCCCGTCTGACA
>CAMOUD010000159.1 GCA_946626215.1 uncultured Lachnospiraceae bacterium | reverse complement strand
CTCTGTCCAAGACTTGCGCTTAGACATAGGCCTATGCTAAACTAACTCTGGGTAAATTTCCTTATCCCCAAAACGGACTTCCACATATGTGCCAACGATAAACCATGGATAAATACGAATATAAGGTCAGTATCGGCGAGATCAACAAGCTGATCGAAGCCCGGGAATACGCCCAGGCCGCCGAGATCGCTGACATGATCGACTGGAGCAAGGTCCGGAGCATCAGGACACTGTGCAGGATTTCCGACCTCTACAAGGTCAACAGACGCTTCGAGGACAGCCGGGATATCCTTCGGATGGCCAAGGAACGGTCTCCTGAGAACCGCCAGATCTTATTCTCCATGTGCGAGCTGGAACTGAAACTGAATAATTACATGCTGGCGCTCTCCAACTATAATAAGTATGTGGAGCTCTATCCCAACGACTCGGAACGCTACATTCTCCAGTACAAGATCATCAAGGCCCACGGGGGCGGCTACCAGGACCAGATCGCGGTCCTGGAGGAGCTGACCAGCCGGGACTACCGTGAGAAATGGGCCTATGAGCTGGCCAGGGTCTATTACCTGGCCGAGGAGGATTCCCTCTGCATCCAGGAATGCGAAGGCATCTACGCCTTCTACGGCTATGGAGACTATGTCCGGAAGGCCCTGGAGCTCAAGGCAAAGCTGGCACCGCTGACACCCGAGGAGCAGGCCCGCCTGGACTATATCAAGGGGGGCGGCAGGGAGCCTGAAGCCTTCTACGAGGACCTCTCCGGCGAGGGAGAGGGCGCCCTCAAGGCCCCGGCCGGGGCCCAGACCGGGACGCCGGAAGGGGCGGCCGCAGAGCAAAGCAGCGGATCCGGCAGCCAGGAAAAGGCCCCCTCCGACGTATCCTTCGGAGAGCTTGTGGGCAGTCAGGTGACCCTGGGAGATCTGCTGGATGGACGCTCCAGGCCCGCGGCGGCCGCGCCGCCGGAGGAGGGCCACGGCATCAATGTCCCGCCTCTGGACCAGGGGATCTTCTCTGAGGAATATATGCAGAGGACCATCGCCCAGGGCCTTCGGGAGCTGGAGCTGACCGAGGACAAGTCCGGCCAGTACAGCATGAAGCTGGAGGAGGACACCGGAGACAGGGAGGATCCCGGAGAGGAAATCAGAAAGGAAGCCGGGAAAGAAGCCCAGGCGGCTGCACCGGCCCCGGAGGGCGACGAAGACGTCCGGACCGACAGGCGCCGGAAGACCGCCCGCTACAGCGACATGTTCGCGACGGAAAAAGAGCGGGAAGCCCTGCGGCAGGCCGAAAAACCGGAGACCTCCCGCACCGCCTCCACGGCCCGGCTGGACCGGGACGAGATCCTGGGGGAATGGAAGCGGATCCAGAAGGAAAATGAGTCCGGCGAGGGAAGCCCAGCCAGGGACCGGATCCAGGAAAGCGCAGGACCCGCCGTCCGCCATCCCTACAGCGCGGGCGAAAGGCGGCGGGGAAGAAGCGCCGACAGGGAATCCTCCACAAGGCCCTGGAACGCCGAGGAGGTCCGGGAGGCCATGCGCAAGAGCCGGAGCGGGGGCGCCCTGCCCGGAAGCTTTGTGGTGGCCAGTGAAAGGGACACCGCGCCCATCGATCTGTCCGAATATACTGCCTCCATCCCGCCGGGCGGGGACACCCACAGGCTCCCCGGAGCCAGGGTCTTCATGCCCTCCGTGGGATCGGAAAATACCGAGTCCGGCCGCAGCCAGGAGGAAGTCGCCCTGGAAGGCATGAACATGGACTCCTATACCGGCAACGTCATCATCACCGGGGACGAAGGCTCCGGGACCCTGCGCAAGGCCAGGGAGATGCTCTCCCGCTTCCGGGAGATCGATCATACCTTCGTGGGCAAGATCGCCAAGACCACCGGCCGCCAGGCAACGCCCGGGGCCCTTCGGAAGGCGGTCCCCAACCTGGAATACGGAGCCATGATCATCGAGCATGCCTCCGGCATGAGCTCCGACGGCATCGCCGCCCTCATCGAGCTTCTGACCGGGGAGGAGCACAAGATCATCGTATTCCTCATCGACAAAAAGACCTACATGGATGCCCTGCTCCATGATTACAGAAAGCTCCGCAGGGCCTTTACCGCCAGGATCGACATCGCCGCTCTGAGCATGGACGTCCTGCTCCACTACGCCGAGGAATACGCCCTCAGCCAGGAGCACAGCATCGATGACTCGGGCATGGACGCCCTCAGCTACCGCCTGGAGCACATGCAGGAGGACGGCCACAGCGTGACCCTGGAGGAAGTCCGGGCCCTGGTGGACGAGGCCGTATACTTCTCCGGCCAGAAGAGTCCGGGCAACTTTTTCAGGCGGCTCACCCGCAAGCGTTATGATTCCAACAACATGGTCATTCTGCGGGATTCCGATTTCCTGCATGATTAGGAAACTGTAGCTATCTTCTTTTACACTTCAAAAAAACAGGGGGATTTAAAAATGGCTAAAGCAAAAACTGTCAACACTGCCCAAGCGGCGTCGCCCGAGCAGGTCTTTGTTTCCGCACAGGACTGCTACCTGTTCGGCAAGGGCACACATTATGATATTTACAAAAAGCTCGGCGCCCACCTGTCCGTGGAAAACGGACAGGAAGGAACCTTCTTTGCCGTCTGGGCACCCAACGCGGTCAAGGTCTGCGTGGTGGGCACCTTCAACGGCTGGAAGGAAGACGAGTATGAGATGACCGAGGTCAACGACGGCGGCATCCATACCTGCTTTATTCCCGGCGTGGGGGCCGGGGAGCTCTACAAATACTGCATCACCACAAAGTCCGGCGAAAAGCTCTACAAGGCCGATCCCTTCGGCAACTCCGCAGAGCTCCGTCCCGGCACGGCTTCCAGGATCGCCGATCTCCGGGGCTTCAAGTGGACTGATTCCCGCTGGATGAACGCCAGGGACAAGAAGGACCTCAACAAGGAGAAGATCGCCATCTATGAGTGCCACATCGGCTCCTGGATGAAGCATCCCGATACCGAGGACGGCTTCTACAACTACCGCGAGTTTGCAGACCGTCTGGTCAAATATCTCAAGGACGTGCCCTTTACCCATGTCGAGCTCATGGGCATCTCCGAGCACCCCTTCGACGGGTCCTGGGGCTATCAGGTGACCGGCTACTACGCCCCCACCTCCCGCTACGGCGACCCCAAGGACTTCATGTACCTGGTCAATACCCTCCACCAGGCGGGCATCGGCGTCATTCTGGACTGGGTTCCCGCCCATTTCTGCCCGGACGCCCACGGCCTTGCCAGGTTCGACGGGGAATGCATCTTTGAAGATCCCGATCCGAGGCGGGGCGAGCACCCCGACTGGGGCACCAAGATCTTCAACCTGGGCAAGAATGAGGTCTCCAACTTCCTGATCGCCAACGTTCTCTACTGGATCAGAGAGTTCCACATCGACGGTATCCGCGTGGACGCCGTGGCCTCCATGCTCTATCTCAACTACGGCAAGAAGGACGGCCAGTGGGTGCCCAACATCTACGGCGGAAAGGAGAACCTGGACGCCATCGAGTTCTTCAAGCACATGAACTCCGTGGTCCACGGGGCCTATCCCGGCTTCATGACCGTGGCAGAGGAATCCACCGCATGGCCCAGGATCACAGGCAGGGTCGAGGACGACGGCCTGGGCTTCTCCTTCAAGTGGAACATGGGCTGGATGCATGACTTCTGCGAATATATGAAGGCGGATCCCATCATGCGCAGCGGCAACCACAACGCCCTGACCTTCGCCATGAGCTACAACAACGCCGAGAACTACATCCTGCCCCTGTCCCACGACGAGGTGGTCCACCTCAAGTGCTCCATGGTGGAGAAGATGCCCGGCTACAAGGTGGACAAGTACGCCAACCTCCGGGTGGGCTATACCTTCATGACGGGCCACTGCGGCAAGAAGCTCCTCTTCATGGGCCAGGAATTCGGCCAGGAAAGAGAGTGGTCCGAAGCCAGAGAGCTGGACTGGTTCCTCCTTCAGAACGAGCTGAACGCAGGCATGCAGAAGTATGTGGGCGACCTGCTTCGGATCTACAGGAGCCACAAGTGCCTCTACGAGATCGACAATGACTGGGGCGGCTTCGAATGGATCAACGCCAACGACGCCAGCCGCAGCATCTACAGCTTCTTCCGCAAGAGCAGTGACGGAAAGAAATGGCTGCTCTTCGTGCTCAACATGACCCCCGTGAAGTATGACGACTTCCGGATCGGCGTGCCCAGCAAGAAGCAGTTCAAGCTCCTTCTCAACTCCGCCCTCAAGGAATACGGCGGACACGGAGATACGGATGTACCCGAGAAGCTCAAACCGCAGAAGGGACTCTGCGACTACAGAGGCCAGTATATCGAGTTCCATCTGCCTGCTTACGGTGCCCTGGTATTTGAATTCAACGCTTAATCAGACAGGGAGGTTAACATGCCCAACTTAACGGTTCATGAATCTGCGGAAGATTATCTGGAAACAATCCTGATCCTTCAGTCCAGGAACGGCCTGGTCCGGTCCATTGACATCGTCAATGAGATGAATTTTTCCAAGCCCAGCATCAGCATTGCCATGAAAAAGCTGCGGGAGCAGGGCTATATCGAGATGGACCAGAACGGCTATATCAGCCTGAAACCGGAGGGAAAGGAGATCGCCGAAAGAATCTACGCCAGACACAGGCTTCTGACTAAGTGCCTCATGGCCATCGGCATCGACGAGGAAAAGGCTTCGGATGAAGCCTGCCGGATCGAGCACGTCATCGACGATGAGACCTACGACAAGATCAATAGCTGCTACGAACACTACCTGAGTACCTACAAGGCCTGACTGCAGGGCCTTTCATGAGGAAAAGCAGGGACAGGATCCGCCCTCCGGGCGGGTCCTGTCCTTACGTTTTGCGCGATAAAGCCGCCAGACGGCCGCCGTGCCTGCACGAGCGGACATTTGGCGGCGAACGGACATCGAACAGCGAAGCTGTGAGATGCCCGGATCGTACAGGATGGGCAGGGAAAGCCTGCCCATCCGATCGCAGGCAGAGAAAAGGATCGAATGGGCGGGCACAGTCTCCCCATCCGGCCAGGAAAAAAGATGAGAGGAAACACCGAATGTATAAGACCCTGAAAAGTCTGGCGCTTGCCATGGCCTTTCTGGTCCTTCTTACCGCCTGCAGGGGCGCTGCGCCTGCGGGGCAGGAGGCCCAGGACATGACACAGGCCCAGACCCAGACCCCGGAGACCGAAGCGGAAGAAAAAGAAGCCGAAGAAGCCGGGGGCGAGACCGAAGAGAAGGAAGCCGAGGAAAAAACAGAGGAAGCAGAGAAAAAGGCTCAGGAGGAGGCCTTGGCCAAGGAGGAGGCCCAGGCCCAGGAAGAGGCCCAGGCTCAGGCTGCGCAGCTCCAGGAGGAAGCGAAAGAGGAAGACCTTCATAACGGCTTCACCATCTGCCTGGACGCAGGCCATCAGTCCCACGGCAACTCTGATACCGAGCCGGTAGGGCCCGGATCTTCCACCTATAAGGCCAAGGTCTCGGGGGGCACCAGCGGTTCGGCTTCAGGCCTTGCCGAGTATGAGCTGAATCTTCAGGTGGCCTTAAAGCTCCAGACGGAGCTGGAGGAGCGGGGCTATACCGTGGTCATGTGCCGGACGGAGAACGACGTGAATATCTCCAACTCCGAGCGGGCCGCCATCGCCAACGAGGCGGAGGCG
>CAMOUD010000158.1 GCA_946626215.1 uncultured Lachnospiraceae bacterium | reverse complement strand
GCCGCGGCCGTCACGGAAGCCGCCGGTACGGTCGCCGGTCTGGCCCTGGCGGAAGCCGCCGGTACGGTCGCCGGTCTGGCCCTGGCGGAAGCCGCCGGCGCGGTCGCCGGTCTGGGTCCCTCTCCTGGGGCCCCTGTCCGCGGGACGGTCGGTCCTCTGGCCGCCTCTGTCTGTCCTCTCAGTCCTCTGGCCGGCAGGGCGGTCGCCCTTTCTCTCTGTCCTGGCCGCGGGAGTCCTGTCAGCTTCCGCCGCGGGGGCGGGGGCTGCGGCAGGAGCTGCCGCTTCGGGAGCCGGTGCTGCCGCGGGAGCGGCCTCAGGGGCAGACTTTGCCTCAGGAGCCGGCGCTGCCGCTTCGGGAGCGGGCGCAGGGGCTGCGGCAGGAGCTGCTGCTTCGGGAGCAGGAGCCGCCGCGGGCGCGGCCTCGGGGGCAGTCTTAGCCTCAGGGGCGGGCACAGGCGCGGGAGCCGGCTTTACCTCAGGCTCCTTATGATAATTGACCTCCATCTGGGTAGGACGGATGGTGGGCCGGATCGGACGATAGGCGTTCTGGGCTTCCAGGCGCCCGGAAGCGGACCTGCCCCTTCCCTGGCCGCCGGAGCGCTCGCCCTGGCCGCTTCGGCCGGAGCCGGAGCCCTGTCTGTCCGGACGGGGCCTTCTGGATCCGCCGCCCTGACCGCCGCGGTTATAGCTGCCGCTGTGGTCGGAGCTGTAGCTGGTCCGCTGGGAAGAACCGGACCTGCCGCCTCTTCCGTCATCCGACACGATAATGACCTTTTTTCTCTTGGGGGAACCCTTGGCTGCAGAACCTGCGGCTGATCCCTCGGGCTTTACCGGCTTCTTCTTGACAGGAGCTTTGTCCTGTCCGGGTTTGGAAATATTCTCTTCAGCCATAAATTCCTCCTTTTCATGGTTGCTGTCTGCCACTTACCTGCTACCTCCTTCGAATCCTTCCGCCGCTTCCGGCCGGATGCCGGGCAGCTTCATGATGCTCTCCGCGAATCTGTGGTCCAGCACTGCGACGCAGGACCTGTCGGCCTTGCCGACAGAACGTCCCAGAGCCTCCTTATCGCCGTACAGGCAGCACGGTACTTTATAGAATTCGCATTTATTCCGGATGTCGTGGAGGGTGTTCTCTCCGCTGTCGGCAGCCAGAATGACAAGCTTTGCCTTATGTTCCTTGATCGCTTTTTCTGTCTGAAAGCCTCCGCTGGCGATCCTGCCCGCCTTGGCGGCCAGGCCCAGCATGGCATACACTCTGTCCTGCAAAAATGTGCCTTTCTCTGATTTCTCTCTTACTCTCTCCCGGCCGCAGGCCGCGTCAGCCCTCAGGCTGGTCAGCCTCCAGGCTCATGGCCGCCTCCAGGCTCTCATAAACAGGTTCGGGGACTGCCTGCCGGAAGGCCCTCGCCAGCGCCTTCTTCTTTCTGGCCAGACGCAGGCACGCGGGGTCATCGCAGAGATAGGCGCCTCTTCCGTTGGCCCTGCCGGTCCGGTCCAGTATGATCTCTCCCTCCGGCGTACGGACGATCCGGATCAGAGACTTCTTTTCCTTCATTTCTCCGCAGCCGACGCACTGACGCATCGGGATCTTCTTAGGCATCCTTCCTCCTGTCCGCCTGCTCAGGCTTCATCCTGGCCGTCAGCATCCTCCGCGGCGGGATCCCCTTCTGTATCCTCGCAGCCTTCCGCGGGCTCTTCCTCGTATTCACCGTCCTCGTAGCCTTCTTCGTACTCCTCGTCCTCGTAGTCCTCTTCGTCCTCATCATAGACGTAGTCCTCGTAACGGAAGCCGAAGGCATCCTTGGCCTGGGTCTCGCTCTTGATATCGATCTTGTAGCCGGTCAGACGGGCCGCCAGTCTGGCGTTCTGGCCTTCCCTGCCGATGGCAAGGGAGAGCTGGTAGTCGGGCACGACGACCTTGGCTGTCTTTTCCTCGGGATCGGCGAAGACGGTCACGGTCTTGGCCGGGGAAAGGGCGTTCCGGATCAGGTTGCCGGGGTTCTCATCCCAGCAGACGATGTCGATCTTCTCATCGTCCAGCTCCCGGACGATGTTGCCGACCCTGGTGCCGTTGACGCCGACGCAGGCGCCGACGGGATCCACGTTGGGATCGTTGGACCAGACGGCGATCTTGGTCCGGCTGCCGGCCTCACGGGCGATGCTGCGGATCTCCACGATGCCGTCCCGGATCTCAGCCACCTCCTGCTCGAAGAGTCGCCTGACCAGTTCGGGATGGGTCCGGCTGACCAGGATCCTGGGCAGTCTGGACTTGCCCTCCGTGACCTCCAGGATGTAGACGCGCAGGCGGGTGTTGGGAGCCAGCTCCCTGCCCTTGACCTGCTCCTTCTCGGTCAGAATGCCCTCAGCCCTGCCCAGGTTGATCCGGTAGTTGCGGCCGGACTTGCGGGTCACGACGCCGGTCATGACCTCTCTCTGCTTTTCATAGTAATATTTGAAGATCACGCTCCGCTCTTCTTCACGGATCCGCTGGAGAATGACGTTCTTGGCGTTCTGGGTGGCGATCCTGCCGAAGGACTTGGAGTTGATGTCCACCTTGACGGTGTCTCCGATCTGGACGTCCTTGTCGATCGCGCGGGCATCCTCCAGAGAGATCTCAAGCAGGGGATCCATGACATCGTCTTCCGTCTCCACAACGGTCTTTTCGGCGATGCAGAAGAAGGTATAGTTCTCTCTGTCTACGCCTACGGTGATGTTCTCCGTGCTCCCGTAGTGGCTCTTGCACGCCTGGATCAGCGCTGTCTCAATCGCCTCGAAAAGGACCTCACTGCTGATGACCTTCTCCTTTTCCAGCGCTTCAATAGCATCTCTTAACTCTGTGTTCATTTCATCCTCCATGCCTGCCTCGGGGACAGGCCGCGCAGGCGCCTTCCGCGCCGTGTAAGGCCGGGCCGGGCTCCGGGCCCCGGCTCATCATGATCAGAGATGCAGGGCCAGACGGATGGCCGCGATCTCCTTACGTTCTACTTTCAGTTCTCTGGGACCTGTTTCCTCACCGGCCTTTTCCATCTTTTTCCGTCTGGTTCCGGAAAGGACCGGTGTATACAGGATCGTAACGGACTCCGCGTCGAAGCCGCGGAGGATTCCGGAAAACTCCTTGCTGAGAGTCTCGGCGTGGGGCTTATAGGTCCGGATCTCGACCTCCATCCCGATGCTGTTCTTCAGGTGGCGGTCCCTGGTCAGGGGCCGTCCCAGGCCGGGAGAAGAGACCACCAGGATATATTCCTCGCTGATGAAGTCCTCCTCGTCCAGACGGTCGGAAAGGGCCCTGCTGACTGCCTCGCAGTCGTCGATGGTCACGCCGCCGTCCTTCTCGATAAAGACATTCAGGTAATGATCCTGTCCCTCTTTCAGGAATTCCACGTCGTAGATCCAGATGCCGGCGGCGGCCGCGATGGGGGTCACCAGCTCCTCGGTCCGGATCTCATAGGTCTGTTTCTTTGATTTTCCTGCCATTTTTCCTTCTGCCGGGATCCTCCCGGTCTGCATGAAAAAAGTGGGCTTCGTCAGCCCACTTAAAAGTCCATATGATTCAGTTCTAAAGGAACATAGCACATCTTGGGACCAAATGCAAGGGGGCGGCGGAAAAAACAGCCATTTTCCCCCTTTTCATCCCTTTCGGAACAAAGAAAACCGCCCGGATTTCTCCGGACGTTTCGGGTTGGGCTGTATAAACAGTCAGCAGCTCGTACGGGAATCGAACCCATGATTCCGCCGTGAGAGGGCGGCGTCTTAACCTCTTGACCAACGAGCCATGTTGTCTGTCGACCTGTTCATATTAGCATGAGCGCTATTTGAATGCAAGCACTTTTTTAAATCTTTTTGACCTCTTTTTCATCTTTTCAGGCGGCCCGGCTCTCCCGGCCGCCTTCCCCGCGGGCGTCAGCGGGGAAGGCCGGTCAGGTCCCGGACCACCTCGGAGGCGATGACAAGGCCGGCCGCCGAGGGCACGAAGGCGATGGAGGCAGGGGTGGCCCGCCTGCCGGGCGCGGGAGGCTCGGAAGGCTCTCCCAGAGGCTTTCTGGGCTCCTCCTCCGAATAGACCACCTTCAGCTTCCGGACGCCTCTTTTCTTCAGTTCCCGCCGCATGACCCTGGCAAGAGGGTCCACCCGGGTCTTATAGATGTCCGCGGCCCGGAAGGCGGTGGGGTCCAGCTTGTTGCCGGCCCCCATGCTGGAGATCATGGGAACGCCCGCTTCCCTGGCCGCCATGACGATGGCGATCTTGGCCGTCACCGTATCCACCGCGTCCACCACATAGGAATAGGAAGAAAAGTCAAAGCGGTCCCGGGTCTCCGGCAGGAAAAAGCAGTCATGGCAGACCACCCGGCAGTCCGGATTGATGGAGGCGATCCTGTCCCTGGCGGCCCTGGTCTTTTCCATGCCCAGGGTATCCATGGTGGCAATGATCTGTCGGTTCAGGTTGCTCAAGGCCACCCTGTCCGAATCCACCAGGTCCAGGGCCCCGACCCCGGACCTGGCCAGGGCCTCGGCCACATAACCGCCGACCCCGCCGATCCCGAAGATGATGACCCTGGAAGAGGCCAGGGCCTCCATGGCCCTGTCTCCCAGAAGGAGCCTTGTGCGGGAAAATCTGTCTTCCATGCCGCTTCCTCTCTGTCTTTGGTATCCTGCTGTCTTCTTATTCCCCCATGCCGCCTCCGAAGAAGTCGAAGAGGGAGATCTGGTTGGTCTCCGGAAGGTCTCCCAGAAGGCCCATTTCAAACATTTTTTCCACGACGGTCTTGGGCACCTTGGTCCGGTTCCAGAAGTCCTCCCTGGAAAGGAAGGGGCCGTCCTTGGCCGCCTCCACCACCGCGTCGGCCGCCTTTTCTCCCATGCCGTCAATGGCGGTCAGGGCCGGCATCACCTTTCCGTCCACGATCCTGCAGGTCCTGGCCCCCGCCTGGAAGATATCGATGGGGGCGAATTCAAAGCCCCTGGCGTAGAATTCCCGCACCAGGAACATGTCTCCCACCGTATCCTCCTCCTTGGGCGTCAGCTTGTCCTTGCTCTGAAGGGCCTCCAGCTCGGCCAGCAGGCGGTCCCTCCCCTGGCACATGAGCTCATAGGAAAAGGCCGAGGCCCGGATGCTGAAGTAGGCCGCGTAGTAGGCCAGGGGATGGTGGACCTTGCAGTAGGCGATCCGGAGGGCCATCATGACATAGGCTGCCGCGTGGGCCCTGGGGAACATGTACTTGATCTTGAGGCAGGACTCGATGTACCAGTAGGGCACGCCGGCCTCTTCCATGGCGGACCTCATCTCCGGCTTCAGGCCCTTGCCCTTGCGGACGGACTCCATGGTCTTGAAGGCCATGGACTTTTCCACGCCCATGGAGATCAGGTAGGACATGATGTCGTCCCTGGTGCAGATGGCCGTGGACAGGACCGCCTTGCCCTCCTGGATCAGGGTCTGGGCGTTGCCCAGCCAGACGTCCGTGCCGTGGGACAGGCCCGAGATCCGGACCAGCTCCGACATGGTGGTGGGCCTGGTGTCATCCAGCATGCCGATGACGAACTTGGTGCCGAATTCCGGCACTCCCAGGGACCCCACATCGATCCCGCCGTTCTCCTCGGTGGTGATGCCCAGGGCTTCCGTGGAGGAAAAGATGCTCATGGTCAGGGGATCGTCCAGGGGGATGGTGACGGGATCGATCCCGGTCAGGTCCTGCAGCAT
>CAMOUD010000157.1 GCA_946626215.1 uncultured Lachnospiraceae bacterium | reverse complement strand
CGGAGCCAGTCCCTGCTCCGACATGTTCACCGGCAGCTACGGCAGGACCAGGCCCGGCCGGGGGAGCGCCCGATCCTCCAGAGGACAGGACGCCTCCGCCTCTCTGACCGTCAGCTTTGACGAAGCCCTGCGGGGCTGCGACAAGGTCCTGACCCTGACAGACGGACAGGGCGGATCCACCACCCTGAAAGTCCATATCCCGGCCGGCATCGAGACCGGAAAAAAGATCCGGCTCCAGGGCAAGGGCCATCCCGGGCCGGCCGGCCCCGGCGACCTCTTCCTGGAGGTGACCGTAGCCGATAAGCCCGGCTGGGAAAGAAAGGGCCGGGACGTCTATACTTCCGTCCAGATCCCCTTCACCACAGCGGCCCTGGGAGGCGAGGTCAGGGTGGAGACCCTCTACGGTCCCGTGACCTGCAAGGTCCGGCCCGGCACCCAGTCGGGATCCAAGATCCGCCTGAAGGGGAAGGGATTCCCCTCCATGAAAAATCCCGATGACAGGGGAGACGCCTACCTGGAGGTCCGGATCCTGGTCCCCAGAGACCTTTCTCCCGCTGCCAGGCAGAAGCTCAGGGAATTCGAAGCCCTTCTCTGAAGAGGGGAACAGAAGCATTCACGCTTTTCGTGAATGCGGATCCTCATACAGGAAAACGCGGCAGGAAGCGCAGGTCCTGCCGCGTTTTTCTATGCCTTTTTCAGCCGTCCGGTCCCATCCCGGCCGCCGCCTCTTCATTCCTTCAGGAGGAAAGGGCTCTGATCAGGGTCCCCGCGTCCTCCGGCCGGGTCGCCCAGCTGGAGGCCAGGCGGATGATGGTATGGTCTTCGCCCGACTTTTCCCAGAAGCTGTATTCGGTCACCTCTTCCAGGGCCTTCAGGTCCTCGTTCCGCATCCGGACAAAGACCTGGTTGGTGGGGGAGTCGAAGGCAAGCTCCGCGCCCAGATCCTCGAAGCCCTTTCTCAGGATGTCCGCCGCTTCGATGGCTCCCCTGCCGATCCTTTCATAAAGGCCGTCCCGGAAGAGCTCATCGAACTGGATCCCCAGGAGCCAGCCCTTGGCCAGAAGGGCCCCCTCCTGCTTGATCAGGGTAAAGAAATGCGGCAGAAGGGAGGGGTCCGGGACCACCAGGGCCTCTCCGAAAAGGGCGCCGCACTTGGTCCCGCCGATGTAAAAGGCGTCGCAGAGCCTGGCCAGATCGGCCAGGGTCAGATCGTTCGCGGGACAGGCCAGGGCGTAGGCGAGCCGGGCCCCGTCCACGTAGAGGGGAAGGCCGTACTCCCTGCAGACCCGGCTGATGGCCGTCATCTCCTCCAGGCTGTAGAGGGTCCCGTATTCCGTGGGATGGGCCAGACAGACCATGCCGGGCATGACCATGTGGTCCCGGTTCCCGTCTTCAAAAAGGAGCCTGCAATAATCCCGGATCTGGTCCGCCCTGATCTTGCCCAGGGTCTGGGGCAGGGGGAGGACCTTATGGCCCCCGTGCTCGATGGCTCCCGCCTCGTGGGAGGCGATGTGGCCGGTATCGGGGGCGATCACGCCCTGCCAGCGCTTCAGGAGGGCTCCGATGACCGCCGCGTTGGTCTGGGTCCCGCCCACCAGGAAGTGGACGCCGGCTCCGGGGCAGGCGCAGGCCTCCCGGATTCGCTCCCTGGCCGATCCGCAGACGGGATCGGTCCCGTAGCCAGGATATCCGTCATAGTTGGTATCGGCAAGTCTTTTCAGGATGGCGGGGTGGGCCCCCTCCTGATAATCGGAAGCAAAATGCAGTTTGGACATATTGACCTCTTTCCTGTTCTCTGTTTTGTCCTCCCCGGATGTGGTATCATTAAAGCCGGCCCTGTTATCCGGCTTCAGGAGGCATCATGCATTACGATTTTACCACACTTCCCGACAGAAAAGGAAAAGACGCGCTGGCTATTGACCTGGTGGGAGCAGGTCCCGGAGGCCTTCCCGCTCCCCGGGAGGGATTCGATCCCATCCCCATGTGGGTGGCGGACATGTCCTTCCCTGTCCTGCCGAAGATCCAGGAGGCCATGGCGGCCAGGATCTCCGAGCCCCATTTCGGCTACTTCCTTCCCCGGGAGGAGTATACCCAGGCCATCCTGGACTGGCAGAGGGACCGGAACGGAGTCCGGGACCTGACGAAGGAGGCCATCGGCTATGAGAACGGGGTCCTGGGAGGCGTCGTGTCCGCCCTCCGGGCCATCTGCGCCCCGGGAGACTCCGTCCTGATCCACTCCCCCACCTATATAGGCTTTACAGGGTCCATCCGAAACGCCGGATGGCGCCTGGTCCATTCCCCCCTTGTAAAGGATGACAAGGGGATCTGGCGGATGGACTTTGCGGACATGGAGGAAAAGATCGTCTCAGGCAGGATCCACGCCGCCGTCTTCTGCTCGCCCCACAATCCCACCGGCAGGGTCTGGGAAAGGGAGGAGGCCGAGGCCTTCATGGCCCTCTGCCGGAAGCATGACGTCTATGTGGTCTCCGATGAGATCTGGTCCGATATCATCCTGCCGGGCTACCGCCATGTCCCCCTCCAGAGCGTCTCGGAAGATGCCCGGAACAGGACCATCGCCCTCTACGCTCCCTCCAAGACCTTCAACCTGGCGGGCCTCATCGGCTCCTACCACATCATCTACAGCGAGCGGCTCCGGGACCGGGTCCGGAAAGAGGGGAGCCTGTCCCATTACAACAACATGAACCTCCTCTCCATGTACGCCCTGATCGGGGCCTTCAGTCCCGAGGGCCGGATCTGGAGGGAGGAGCTCTGCCAGGTCATAGAGGAGAACGTCTCCTATGCCTGCGGTATGATCGAAGACAGGTTCCGGGGCATCGAGGCAGCCAGGCCCCAGGGGACCTACATGCTCTTCCTGGACTGCGCCGGCTGGTGCAGGGACCATGAAAAGACCCTGGACGACCTCCTGGCCCTGGGCCATGAGGCGGGCGTCTACTGGCAGGACGGCCGGCCCTTCCGCGGGCCCTGCCACATCCGGATGAACCTGGCCCTGCCCCACTGGCGCCTTCAGGAAGCCTTCGGGCGCCTGGACAGATATGTCTTCGGCATCTGAGGGGCCCCGGGCCGGGACTGCCTGAGTCCCATCTCCTGTATACAGACAAAAGAACATCCGTCCATCGCGGGCCATGGCCGCCGGCGGGACGGATGTTCTTTTCATTTCCGGATGATGGGCAAGGGCCCTATATCAGGATGCGCCTGGGCTCTGAAAGGACCTTGTCTCTGGCCTCCGCCACCTGGCGGATATGGCTGTCCACAGTGGTGCAGCAGCCCCCTGCCGCCAGGGCGCCTGCCCTGTAAAAGGCAGCGGCCCATTCTCCGAAGGCCCTCTGGCCCGGGGTCCCGTGCCAGGTCTTGGTGACGGGGTCGTAGGTCTCCCCGCTGTTGGGGTAGACCCCGATGGGAAGGGAGCAGGCAGACCGGATCTCCCGGATCAGGGATTCGATGTGGACCGGCGCCGTGCAGTTGACCCCGATCATCTTAAGGCCGGGATATCCCTCTGAAAGGGCGCTGGCGCAGTCAGAGATCCTGTCGCCCTCGCAGATGTGCCTGCCGTCGGCGCAGGAGAAGCTGATCCAGTAGTCCGCTCCCAGCTCCTCGGCGATCCCCGCCAGGACCAGGGCCTCCTTCAGGGAGGGCTGGGTCTCGATCAGGAGAAAGTCCGCCCCCTCCTCATGGAGGAGCTCCATCCTTCTCCTGTGGAAGTCGTAAAGGCCCTGTTCGTCCACCCCGTAATGGCCCCGGTATTCGGACCCGTCCGCCAGATAGGCGCCGTAGGGGCCCACGGCTCCGCCCACCAGGGGCCAGGGCCTGCCGGATCCCTTTCCGCCCTCCCTGTTCCACCACTCTTCTCTGGCCTCTTTGAACATCCGGACGGACCGGCGGATGATCTCCTCCGCCGCCTCCTCACTATAGCCGTTCTCCGTGAGCCCCCGGATGGTGGCCTGGTAGGAGGCGCTGATGTGGAGGTCCGCTCCGGCCCTCAGGTACTGGAGGTGGACCTCCCGGACCAGTTCAGGCTTTTCAGCCAGGACCCGGGCCGTCCAGAGCCGGTCGTTCAGGCCGCACCCCAGACCTTCCAGGGCGGTGGACATGGAACCGTCAATGACAAGGAGCCTGGTCCCGTCTGCCAGGGCGGAAAGGGTCTTTTTTCTTTCGGATGTCATGTGCTTGTCCTCCTGTTCTGTATACCTGGACATGCTCCGCCTTACCTTGCCTTTCTGTCGATCTCCCCGTAGGCCACGGGCTCCGGATCCTCGCCCCTTTCCTGGGCCGGGACAAAGCGGTCCCAGAAATCATGGAAGAGCCGGAGGATCTCCTTCTGCCGGGTATAGATAAAGGTCATGGTGATCAGGATGTAGACCGCGGAAAGGATGTCGGTCATAGCCCAGAGGGACTGGGCGTCGATGTTGTAAAAGATGACGCAGGGCAGCATGTAGTAGACCATGTAGATCCTGGTGGCGACCCGGTTGGTCTTCGTGTCGCCGAAGGCATAATTGATGGACTTCTCACAGGAATAATACATGCCGATGATGGTGGTCCAGGCAAAGACCGCGATGGCGGCCGACATGAACCAGCCGCCGAAGGTCCCGTAGGAGACCTTGAAGGCCACGGTGGTCAGCTGGGCGGAATCCACGCCGGGATAATCCACGTAGACATTGGTCAGGATCAGGGACAGGGCCGTGACCGAGCAGACCACGATGGTGTCCAGGAAGACCTCGCCCCAGCCCCAGGAGGCCTGGCGGACGGGATGGTCCGTTTTGGCGGAGGCGTGGGCAATGATCCCGTAGCCGGTGCCGGCGTCGTTGGAATAGAGGCCCCTGGCCACGCCGTAGCGGACCGCGTCCCGGACAGTGGCACCGGCAAAGCCGCCGATGCCCGCCATGGGAGTAAAGGCGCTCCTGAAGATCAGGGACACGGCGGAGGGGACCAAGGGCAGGCGGGTCACCAGGATGCCCAGGCCGCCGATGATATAGACCATGGCCATAAGGGGCACGACCTTTTCCATGACGGAGGCGATCCGCCTGAGGCCGCCCCAGATGGTCAGGAAGCAGGTGACGCCCAGGACCGCCACCGATACCAGGGGAGCGATGCCGAAGCCCTCCTGGAGGGAGCTGGTCACGGACTCCGTCTGGACGCAGCAGGTCCAGGGGCCCAGGATAAAGCAGGCCGCCGCCAGGACCATGGCCCCGCCCTTCCAGCCCAGGGCGTTCTTCATGACAAAGGACCGGTCGCACATGTATTCATCGACCGACTCGCTGTATTTGACCCTGTAGCGCTGGCCCAGGATGATCTCACAGGCCTTGGTGGACATGCCCAGGAGACCGGACACCCACATCCAGAACACGGCGCCGGGACCGCCGGCCACGATGGCCGTGGCGACGCCGCCGATGTTGCCGACGCCGATGGTGTTGGCCATGGCCGTGCAGGCCGCCGCGAAGCCGGAGACCGTCCCGGTCCCCTCTCCCTTCTGGAACATCTTTCCGAAGGTGTTCTTAAAGTGGAAGCCGATGCTGCGGAAGTTGTAGCGGAAACCGAAGCGGATGGACAGGTAAAGGCCTGTGCCCACCAGAAGGACCGTCATCCAGGTCCCCCACATGAAATCGGAGATCGATGTCAGGATATCCAGTATCATTTCTATTATCCGCCTTTCTGGCGAAAGGCACCGATGGGGTCATGAAAACCGAGGTG
>CAMOUD010000156.1 GCA_946626215.1 uncultured Lachnospiraceae bacterium | reverse complement strand
AGCATGTGCTTTTCGTTCCTGATCTGCTTGGAGGAGGTGCCGGAGGAGACCAGGGCATGGAAATCGGAGACCGCCCCGCATGCAATGGTGACGAACAGGATGGGAAACATGCTGCCGGTCCCCTCCACTATGAAGCTGGTGAAGGCGGGCAGATGGATCCCGGGATTGGTCGCCAGGATCCCGACCAGGGCCACCAGGATCATAAAGACCAGCAGGTAGCTGTTCAGATAATCCCGGGGCTGGAGGAGGGCCCATACCGGAGCGACAGAGGCGATCATGATATAGATAAAAACGATGAGATGCCAGGTGCCGGCGGAAAAGCAGACCGGAAAGGCCAGCCCCGCCGCGACTCCGGCGACCAGGAGGCCGATGGCGACCGCGGTATTTACCCACTTGTTCAGCTTCACATGGCGGAGCAGAAGGCCCAGGGCCACTGCCTCGGCAATGAAGAGCATGCTGGTGGCCGCCACGCTTCCATTGGACACGTTCTTTGCCCCTTCTGCCGTAAAGCCGTCAAAGGTGCCGGCGACCAGATCCGAAAAGGCAGCGACGACCAGGATGCAGAACAGCCAGCAGAACAGAAGGAAGAGCTTTTTTCCGAGCTTTCCGATGTAGTCCTCAATGATATAGCCGATGGTGCGCCCCTTGTTCCTGACAGAGGCATACATGGCCGAATAATCCTGGACCGCGCCGAAAAAGACGCCGCCGATCAGGATCCACAGAAGCACGGGGACCCAGCCGAACACAGCCGCCTGGATCGGTCCGTTGATGGGACCCGCGCCGGCTATGGACGCGAACTGGTGGCCGAATACCACGGGCGTATCGGCAGGCTCATAGTCGACGCCGTCCCGCATCTCATAGGCAGGGGTCTTCGCGTCCGGGTCTATGCCCCATGTCTTTTCCAGCCAGCGGCCATACAGAAGATAGCCGCCGCTCAGGAATACGATGGCAATAAGCATCATGATGAGTCCGTTCATACTGATCTCCATTCCGCCGCCGGTCTTTCAGCATCCATTCGGATGAAAGGACCGGCATTTTTTCCGCCGGCATCCCGGGAACACGCCTTCCCGGATCCCGCGCTCTCCCCATTATACGCAAAATACCGATTAATTATAGCTGTCTTTTCGCCTTTTCTTTGCCTTCCTTTCCACGGCTCCATGGTCCCCCGCGGACCTGCCCTCCGTTTTTCTGTCAGGAACAGCGAGGCCGGAGCCCCGCCGCTGAACATCATTTCCCGTCACTCCTGTCCATCCCTCTGACTGCTGCCCTGGCCGCTGAATTTCATGGTGCCGAAGAATTCCGGACAATGGAAATCCGGGGCCTCCAGATCCACCGGCTGCCAGGCCAGATAGTGGCGGCTGACGGTCTTGTTCCCGCACTTGTACAGGTTGGCCGCCAGCTCTCCCTCGAACCGGTAATCCGGGTCAAAAAGCCTCAGGAATCTCAGAGGGATCTTGTAGAAGACCTCCCAGCCATCGGAGGTCCTGCCGGTCTGAATGTCGAAATACGCCTCCGCGTCTGACCGGACGAGATCGGTCCGGTCCGCCTTTTCCGGGCCGTACTGGGCGCAGAGACAGCCGTTGGGATTGATCTCAAAGTTAAAATAGTTGTCGGAATCCGGAAGCTGAAAGAAGAATTCCAGACAGCTGTCCTCATATACCGGAGAAAGCGGCTCCGTATTCTCTGCCCGGATATCCTGCTCGGCAGCTCGAAGATGGACGAAAAGCGCCTCGTCCGTATAACAGAGCTGGCCCTGCGCCCGGATCCCGCAATCCTCCGTCCACAGCACCCTGTCGATCTCCATGGCCGGGATCTCTTCCCAGACCGGATCGCCTTCAATTCTCGTTATAGAATAGTCCGTTCTTTCCTCATCTTCGGGTCCTGTCGTTCCCGCTGGTCCTGCCGCCTCCGCCGTTCCTGCCTCTGCCGCGGCTGCCGCCCCGGTCTCATACCGGCAGGAAGTCATGAGTGCCGGCATCAGCACAAGTGTAAGAAGAATAAATCCTTTTTTCATAAAGCTCCTCATTTCCTTTGCTGCCATTGCCCTTGTCCCCCGGTCCCCTTTATCAGATCCACCAGACCTTCCATCGCCTTGCTGATCCGCTTGTCCTTATGGATCAGGACCTGGGAATACACAGGGAACTCCGCGCCTGCCCAGTCCAATCTCGCCAGTCTTCCGGTCCTGACTTCCTCTTCCGCCGCCATATCCGGCATGAAGGCTGTCCCAAGCCCGTTTTCCGCGAACTGCTTGAGGATTTCCTTGCTGTCCGTTTCCAGGACAATATCCGGTCTGTATCCCCTGCCTGCCATGGCGTCCAGGAACAGCTTTCTGAAGCTGCAGGTATGGCCCGTCAGCAGCATCGGGGCCCCGTCCAGGTCCTGTTCCGAGACCTTCCTTCCCGCGAGCGCGTGCCCGGGACAGACGTAAAAGCCCAGCCTTTCCGGCTGCTTATAAAGCAGCAGAAGGCTGTCATCCTCCATAAGGGGATTCAGGGTGTAGACCAGGTCCAGCTCCCCCTTCCTGAGAAGCTCCGGGAAAGTCTCATGCCCGATGAGCCGCAGCCTGATCTCCGCCTTCGGGCAGACCTTCTTAAAGGATATGAGGATTTCCGGAAGTCTGTTATAGCATAGGGACTCCGATACCCCCAGCTTTAGGATCCCGCCGGCTTCCTCTGATTCCGGCACTTCCAGATGGATCTCCCTCTCGATCTGCAGGAGCTTTTCCGCGTATATCACCAGACGCTCTCCGGCAGGGGTAAGTACATTCCTTTTCCCCAGACGCTCGAACAGCCTGGTCCCCAGTTCCTCCTCCAGCTGCCGGATCTGGGTCGTGACCGTGGACTGGGCGTATCCGAGGCTGACGGAAGCAGCTGAAAAGCTGTTCGTCTCAACGATTTTCAGAAAGGTGGTAAGCTGTATGATCGTCACGGATCCTTCTCCTTATCAGTTCAATTTTTATGAATGTTTTATTCTTTTATTTCAATTTTACTGATAGTTCTTCTGATGCTAGTATACAGGCAGGAACAGAGAAACACAAGGAGGCCTGCCATGAAGGATCTATGCATGATCATTAAGGACACCGTAAGACCGAATTTCCTGAACATCCGCTCTTCCCTGCTCACCTATGACAGAGACGCCCTCTGCTGCGGAGCGCCCTGCTGGCGATGGGCCTACCATGCCCTTCACTCCGCCGACAAATGGTTCATCAATCCCTTTGTATACGAGGAACCGCCCTTCCATGAGGAGGGCCTGGACAATCCCGACCATCCCTCCGGGGTCGTCCTGACGGACGCTCAGCTGCTGGAATATCTGGACCGGATCGAAGAAAAGACCCTGTCTTATCTGGACAGCCTGACGGATGAGATGCTGTATGCGAAGCCTGACAGGTGTCTGTATACAAGGATGGAGCTTGTGCTCCGTCAGTACAGGCACCTGTCCTTCCATACCGGCATGCTGAACGGCCAGACCGCGGCTTTGACCGGACAGTTCCCTGTATGGGTCTCCCAGGCGGACCAGTTCGTGGATGACGGCGTCTTCTTCGGACGATACAGAAAAGGACGCGGCTCCGAGGATCCGACTTTGCGGAAGCAGTAGAGATCACGCCCGGCGGGGACCTGGCTCCCGGGCAGAAAAGGAAGCAGGCCGGTCATTGCCTGAACGGCAATGCCGGCCTGCGGATCATCTCACCGAGAATCCCGTCTTCCTCCCCGCGGCATCCGCGGTCATCCGTTCGCGGATCCTGCCGCCGGAAAAGCGGTCCCGGGCACATCGTCCCCCGCGCAAATATCCATTCACGGCAGCGCTGTTCTCAATGGCTCAAACAAAAGATCTCATTGTCGCTTACGCCAAAGAACTCCGATATTTTCATGGCCGGTTCCAGCGCCGGATCATACTTATCATTTTCGACCGCGATGATCGTCTGCCTGGTGACGCCTGGTCTTTCCGCCGGATCTTCCTGCCTTGATCTTCTGTTCTTTCGGCGCTCTCTGATAGTATGCTTCATCCTCTTCTGCCTCAGACACGGCCGGTCCCTGTCACCAGATCGCGACCCGGTCCTCCGGAGCCAGGTACATGCCGTCTCCTTCGTTAATACCGTAGAAATCCAGGAATTCTTCATACTGCTGCAGGGTGGCGTTGATCCTGTTCATCCCCTGCCCTGCCTCGTCCCTGAAGCTTCCGGCGCAAAAACAAAGTGCTGTTATGAATCCCTGCTGTTTTGCTGGTGCGGCTCAAACTTCACTGTGTATTCCGCGCGATATTCCGTTGATCTGATTGTATCATACGCTTTAAGTCAGACCACGTTTTTTCATGCTTTTCCTGCCTGTGAAGGTCCTCTTCACACAAGACTGACTGCATATGGTCCGGGGGATTCTATACGGAAAAACGGCCAGACATCTTCCTCCGGATCTTCAAAGCGGCGCACTGTCACAGCCGCTCTGAGCCCTTCCGGATCCGCGCCGGCCAGAACATCCCTTTACCCCTGACAAGCAGGGAAGGTCCCGCCGGAGGTGAGAGATCTTGTCCGCTGCCGGGAGGCGGACGCGGCCAGCTGCGCCTCTCTGGAAATGGGCTGGTTCTAAATGCCCGTATATCCCCTTATCCATGCTCCGCCAAAAAACAGCCGCCCCCCTTTCCGGAGGTGACGGCTGTTCCTGTTATCTGTCTTCCGTTCTCTTTGGCCTGCCGGTCCTCCGCCATGCCGGTCAGGGCCTTGAGGCGCTCTCTTTTCCCTCAGATTCTATCTGCTGAGCAGGATCACTGTCTCGACGGTATTTTCTTGTAGCAACCGATTATCCCTTTCATTGTCCTTATATTCCACCGGGAACATCAGCTTTATCGACCTGATGCACTTCGTAACATCTTTCTCATCCGGATCAAGTTCTATGCGCTCAATGAACCTGGAGAAGAATTCCTTCTTTTCCAGCTTTGTCATCCTGTCATAGAGTTTACCATAATCCGAAAGCAGCTGGTACATCTGCCTGGCATTCAGCCGGTCACTATGGGCCTTCTCGATCTTGCCCGAAATATCTTTTATAGCTTCCTCGATGTCCGTCATCTTATCGTAGATTACATCAAGCCTGTCCCGCATATCGCTGATCTTTTTATCGTAGTGCCTGTCCTTTTCATTCAGCTTCTCCATCATGGACAACAGCTTGTCCTTTGCACCCAGTGCCTGCCTCAGCTGCTCCTGGAGCCTGCTCCTGTCCTCTTCCAGGGAAGCCACATCTGTTTCCTCGCTAAGCCTGGCAACGATGAAATCATTGTAGGATCTGTCATTTATCAGATTGAGCAGGAACTGCTCCACTTCATGGTTGAACTTATCTTCATTCCACGACGGACTGTATGTACATCTGTTACCTTCCTCATCTATCTTGCCGTGGCTGCATCTGTAGTAATAGTTCTCGACAGTCCCTCCCTTCTTGTTGTTCCTCTTCCGGACCATACCAGTAAGGCCCCTGCCGCAGAGAGGGCATTTGATGATGCCGGAAAGGATATGCTCGTGTTCACTGTTGAACTTCCTTCTGTTGATATGCTTACGGCTCCCAAGTATGTCCTGTGAAGCCGCCCACAATTCCTCATCAATGATGGCCTCGTGCCGGCCATCTGCTATGATGTAATCTTCTGCTTTTACTCTCCTGAACTGATCCCGCGTTCCCCTGACCTTCTCAAAAGTGTTTTCTCCGTACTTCATCTTGCCGGCGTATACCGGATTATGGAGGATAGTCTTAACGAGT
>CAMOUD010000155.1 GCA_946626215.1 uncultured Lachnospiraceae bacterium | reverse complement strand
CCCCCCTGATTATCTGAAAACAGCGGGGCCGGTCCCTCTGTTCTCCGTCAGATCCCCCTCCTGGCCGGGCTTCCCGCCTTTCCGCATTTGCCTTTTTCGCTTTAAAGTGCTATAGTCTTGTCTGTGAGCCGCCCTCCAGCCCGGGCAGGAGGCTCTATCCTCGGACAGCAAAGGAGACAGTGTATGAATCAGGCAGAGGTCTTTGGCTTTATCGGATTCGGACTTATCGGCGGCACTCTGGCAAGAGCCATCCGGAGCACCATTCCCGGCGCCAGGATCTATGCCTTCGATCCCGATACCCCCTCCCTTCTGGAAGCAAAAAAGGACGGCGTCATCGATCTGGCCCTCTACCAGATCGGCAAGGACTTCAGCGCCTGCGACATCATCTTTCTCTGCGCTCCCGTCTCCCACAACGCGGAGAACCTGGAAAAGCTCCTCCCCTACATCCATGGGGAGACCATCCTGACCGATGTGGGCTCCGTCAAGACCCATATCCATCAGACCGTCCGCCGGCTGGGCCTGTCAGACCGCTTCATCGGAGGCCACCCCATGACAGGCTCCGAAAGGATCGGCTACCGCAATTCCAAGGCCTCCCTTCTTCAGAACGCCTACTACCTCCTGACCCCGGAAAAGGAATTCCCGGAGGAAAAGACCAAGCTGATGACGGACCTGGTGGCGGTCCTGGGCGCCCTTCCTCTCCGGGTCTCCTGCGAACGGCATGACTTCGCCACAGCGGCCATCTCCCACCTCCCCCATCTGGTCTCCGCTTCCCTGGTCAACCTGGTCCGGGACAACGATGACGGGGACGGCCTCCTCCATACCATTGCCGCCGGAGGCTTCAAGGACATCACCCGGATCTCCTCCTCCTCTCCCGTCATGTGGCAGCAGATCTGTCTCAACAACCGGGACAACATCCTTGCCCTGGTCGACGCCTACATCGACCAGCTGAAGGGGATCCGAAGGGCCATAGACGGAAGGGACAGGGAGGACCTCTACGACTTCTTTGACTGCGCCAGGACCTACCGGGATTCCTTCGCGGATATCCAGTCCGGCGCCCTCCACCGGTCCTTCATGATCCACGTCGACATCGAGGACAGGCCCGGCCTGATTGCCGAGGTGGCCGGGATCCTGGCTGCCGCCAACATCAACATCAAGAACATCGGCATCAACCACAACCGCGAATATGAAGAGGGCGTCCTCCGGATCGAGTTCAACAGCTGCCGGGACCGGGAGACCGCGGAGGCCCTCCTGTCCGAGCACCGCTTCCACGTACACTGAAGCCTTCCTTCCGGCCCTTCAGGACCGGAGAAAGAAAAGGTCCCTTATGCTAGCCATTTCCGGAAAAGGCCCCCTGCGGGGCGAGATCAGAATCCCGGGGGATAAGTCCATTTCCCACCGAGGCGTCATGTTCGGGTCCCTGGCCGAGGGGACCACGGAGATCAGCGGCTTTTTGCCCGGCGCGGACTGCCTCTCCACCATTGACTGCTTCCGCCGGATGGGCATATCCATCGACCTGTCCCCTGACGGGCATTCCGTCCGGGTAGAGGGCAGGGGCCTTCACGGCCTGCGCGCGCCGGGGGGAGAGGTCTCCCTCTATACCGGCAATTCCGGCACCACCACCAGGATCCTGTCCGGCATCCTGGCCCCGCAGGCCTTTACCAGCATCCTCACCGGGGACGCTTCCATAGAAAAAAGGCCCATGAAAAGGATCATCGATCCCCTTCTGGCCATGGGAGCCGACATCGTCAGCGTCAGAGGGAACGGCTGCGCGCCCCTGAAGATCACCGGCCATCCCCTGACCGGCATCCGCTATCTGTCCCCCGTCGCCTCCGCCCAGGTCAAGTCCTGCGTCCTCTGCGCCGGTCTTTACGCCAGGGAAGAGACCATCCTTGTGGAGCCCGCCCTGTCCAGAGACCATACGGAGCGGATGCTGGCCGCCTTCGGCGCCTCCGTGTCCTCCCGCAGGACCAGCCGGGGCTATGAAGCCTCCGTACAGCCCTGCGAAAGGCTGGAAGCCCGGAAGGTCCGGGTCCCCGGAGATATCTCTTCCGCCGCCTATTTCCTCGCAGCGGCCGCCCTGGTCCCCGGTTCGGAGGTCCTGATCCGCGGCACAGGCATCAATCCCACCCGGGCCGGCATCCTGCAGGCGGCAGGGGCCATGGGAGCCGACATCAGCCTCCTGAACCGGGAAGATGGAGCGGAGCCCGCGGCCGATATCCTGGTCCGGCATTCCTCCCTGAAGGGAACGGTCATAGAAGGCGATATCATTCCCGCCCTGATCGACGAGCTGCCCGTTCTGGCCCTTATGGCCGCCTTCGCGGAGGGCACCACCATCATCCGGGACGCGGCAGAGCTCAAGGTCAAGGAAACGGACCGGATCGCTGCCGTCACGGAGGGCCTGCTGGCCATGGGGGCCAGGGTCACGCCCACGGACGACGGCATGGTCATTGAAGGCGGAAGGCCTCTTCACGGAGCCCTGATCCATACATACGGGGACCACCGCCTGGCCATGAGCTTTGCCGTGGCCGGCCTGATGGCGGACGGAGAGACCCTCCTGGACGACGAGACCTGCGTCAGCGTCTCCTATCCCTCCTTCTTTTCCGATCTGAACGCTCTGACCAGATGAGTCAATGCCGCCCGCGGCATGCATCAAAGAAAAGACCACGGATTTACCGTGGTCTTTTCTTCGTGCCGGTAGTGGGACTCGGACCCACAAGCCATTGCTGACAGCAGATTTTGAGTCTGCCGCGTCTGCCAATTCCGCCATACCGGCAAATATATGAGGACGGCCCTGTCAGGCCGCCCCCATAGAATATCATAAGTTTTTCAGAAATTCAATTACACGCCGTAGATATGTACCTTTGTATTTCTGGGCAGGTTGTTGTATACCCACTTGGAGTTGGCAAGGGAAAGACGTACGCAGGCATGAGAGCCGTGGACGCCGAGTCTGCCGTCACTCACATGGATGGGGGACCTGTCAGACTTGTTGTAAAGGATCGAATGGAAGAATCCGAAGCCCAGGCTGGAGCAGTAGAAGCCGCAGCTGTGGTCGAACTCATACCTGTAGACCTTGTAGCCAAGCTTGCGGGTCCCGCTGGGTGTCAGGGACTGGCCGTTGACCTTGGCGCCGACCGTGCAGGTCCAGTACTGGATCAGGGTCCAGTTGTCCTTCTTGCCCTTGAAAACGCCGACCTTATGGGTGGACTTGTTGACCAGGCAGAAATAGCTGGTCTCGGAGGTCCAGTTGTTGTTGGCCTTTACGACCATTTCGATCTTGTTCTTGTCGCCGGTGGCATGACCGTTCTTATCCAGCTTGATCTGGCTGACGGTCTTGTTGGCATCCATGACGCCGGTGCTGTTGTTGAAGTGGTAGTAGTATTTGCCGACCTTCTTCCAGCTGTAGTTGACCGCGTAGGGATTGAAGTAATATGTCTTGCCGTCAACCTTCTTGAGACCGGAGTAAGCGCCCTTCTTGGCGTCGATGTAGTACTTATAGTTGTTGATGGTCTGCCAGCCGGTCAGGACCTTGCCGTTCTTGTCAGCGAAGAAGCGGCCGGAGGTGGTGTTGACCCAGCAGTTCCTGCAGTAAACGCCGTTCTGGTTGAAGATATGGTTGCCCTTGGTGATGGTCACGGTGTTGCTCTTGCCGTTGGGGGCAGTCTGCGTGCCGGAATAAGCGGGCGTGCTGACCAGGCCGTTCTTCTTGTTGATGCCCTTGTCGTCAAAGTAATGCCAGCCGTTGTTCCAGTAGATCCAGCCCTTGGAGGCGATGCCGCCGTCGTTGACATAGGCCCAGCCGCCTGCCTTGGAATTCCAGTAGAAGTGGTTCTTGTCTACGTTGATGTCTTCATGGATCAGATAGCTGTAATCGCCGGAAAGGACATGGAAGCCCGCCTTGATGGTGATGGTCCTGCCGGAAGCGGCGCCTTTGACAGTCATGTCCTTTGTGGTGGTAAAGGTATCATACTGTTTCTGGCCCTTGTCATTGAAGCAGTAGAAGCGGTTCTTGGCCGTCTCATAGATGCCGGTGACCATGACGCCCCTGGTGTAGGATTCGTTCAGGTCGGTCCTGTCTTCCTTCAGGAAGAAATAGGTCTTACCATCAATATTCTGCCAGCCGGTAGCCATTACGCCCTTATAATGGTCCGCGCCGTACTTGGCGGGATTGGTGGATCTGTAGAAGAAATAGGTCTTGCCGTCGATGGTCTGGAAACCGACAGAGGGAACGCCGGAAGCGTTCATGTAGTAGGAAAGTCCCTTGTCGTCGGTGACCCAGGCGTTGACCGCGTAGGTGCCGTCCGCGTTCTGGTACTTGGTGAGCCCGTCCACGGTGACAAAACCTGCCTCATATACGGGAAGCTCTTCCTCTTCCGTCAGCTCCTCTGTGATCTCTTCCTCGGCCAGGGCCTCTTCTTCGACCAGAGCGTCCTCTTCGGTCTCATCCAGGACCTCTTCCTCGGTGATCTCAGCAGCTTCCTCAGAGACGATCTCCTCTGCGGTCTCGGTCTCTTCGTCGGGAGCGACAGTCTCAACCTCATCGGCAGTCTCGGCCGGTTCGGCTGTTGCTTCAGCAGGAACTTCCTCGGCAGGTTCCTCAGCGGCTGTCTCGACAGCGGCTGTGGAAGCTTCGCCGGCAGTTTCTGCAGCCAGTGCACTGCCGGCTGAAAAGCTTCCGACGGTCAGTACAACAGCAAGAAGCAGAGCGAGTTTCTTCTTCATGTGACTCCTCCTTAACTTAATATTATAAATCATGACTTTGAAATGCCCGGAAATACAACTTCATCATAGCATATATTGTGCGCCGTTCAAGTACAATTTAACATTTTTGTAACAAATTAACAAAGTCTGTCTGGCCAGCGGAGTCGTTTATTCACGATTTGGACAGTTCCCTTGTCCGATTTTCGTTCAGTGGCATGCCTTTCAGCAGAACGCCTCCTCAAAATCCAGCCTGTCGTAGAAGGGAGTCCAGTCGAAGGTGGCAAAGTAGTCCCGCTCGGTCTCGGCCCTGCGGATCAGCTTTACGCTCCCGTCCTCCTGCAGGAGGAGCTCGGCGCTGCGCAGGCGGCCGTTGTAGTTGTAGCCCATGGAGAAGCCGTGGGCGCCGGCGTCGTGGATAAAGAGGATGTCCCCCTTCTCAATGACGGGCAGCATCCTGTCCACCGCGAACTTATCGTTGTTCTCGCACAGGGACCCGACCACGTCATACATGTGGTCGCAGTCCTCTTCTTCCTTGCCCAGGACCGTCACGTGATGATAGGCCCCGTACATGGCGGGCCGCATCAGGTTGGCCGCGCAGGCGTCCACGCCGATGTATTCCTTATAGATATGCTTCTCATGGACAGCCGTGGTCAGCAGGGCTCCGTAGGGAGCCAGCATGAACCGGCCCATCTCGCAGTAGATGGCCACGTCTCCCATGCCGGCGGGGACCAGGATCTCCTCATAGCGTTCTCTGACGCCGGCCCCGATCAGGCGGATGTCATTGGGCGCGTCTCCCGGCAGATAGGGCACGCCCACGCCGCCGGAAAGATTGACGAAGGCAAAGTGGATGCCCAGCTCTTCTTTGATCTCGGCCGCCAGCTTGAAGAGCTGGCCTGCCAGTCTGGGATAATACTCATTGGAAACGGTGTTGCTGGCCAGGAAGGCGTGGAGGCCGAAGTGCTTCACTCCCTTGTCCCTGAGAGTCCTGTAGGCCTCCACCAGCTGGGCCTTGGTCATGCCGTACTTGGAATCGCCGGGGTTGTCCATGATGCCG
>CAMOUD010000154.1 GCA_946626215.1 uncultured Lachnospiraceae bacterium | reverse complement strand
ACCGGCACGACGACGGGACCGGCGACTTCTCCAGGAGCCGCAAGGATTCCTTCTTCTGGTACCAGAAGGTCATTGGGTCCGGCGGACAGGATCTGGACTGATCCGGTCCCGCTCCGGACATACGACCGGCTCATAAATATGCAGGAGGCCGGGATCCCGGGCGGGGTCCCGGCCCTTCCCATGCCCGGCATTCCCGAAAGGGACAGGGGTTCCTGCCCTTTTTGGGGGATTTCCGGGGAAAACGCCCTGTCCATGCGGAAAAATGTATAGTATACAGCATAAAAATGGGGTATACTCATACTATTCGTAAACAGGAGGAAGTTTTATGAACTTTATTTTTATCTCCCCGAACTTTCCGCATACCTACTGGAACTTCTGCGACCGCCTGCATAAGAACGGCGCCAACGTTCTGGGCATCGGCGACGCGGACTATGATTCTCTGGAGCAGGGCCTGAAGAATTCCCTGACGGAATACTACAAGGTGGACTCCCTGGAGAACTATGACCAGGTCTTCAGAGCCGTGGCCTTTTTCTCCTTCAAATACGGCAAGATCGACTGGATCGAGTCCCTCAACGAGTACTGGCTGGAGCAGGACGCCCGCCTCAGGACAGACTTCAACGTCACCACCGGCATGCAGACGGACCGGATCGGCTTCATCAAGGACAAGTCCCTGATGAAGAAGCTCTACCAGAAGGGCGATATCCCCACGGCCAGACAGTCCAAGGTCACGACCCTGGCCGCTGCCAGGCGCTTTATCAGCAAGGTGGGCTATCCCGTCATCGTCAAGCCCGGCATCGGCGTCGGCGCCGCGGACACCTGGAAGCTGAAGAATGACGAAGACCTGAAGCGGTTCTATGACAACCTTCCCCAGGTCCCCTACGTCATGGAGGAGTTCATGGTCGGCGACCTGATCTCCTATGAAGCCATCCTGGACGCGGACTGCGAGCCCCTCTTCGAGAACATGACCGTATGGCCCACCCCCATCATGGACATCGTCAATGAGGACCTCAACCTTCAGTACTATACCAGCCCGGATGTACCGGAGGCCCTGAGGGAGATCGGCCGCCGGACCTGCAAGGCCTTCGGCGTGGCGCGCCGCTTTGTCCATCTGGAATTCTTCCGTCTGACCAGGGAAATGAAGGGCCTCGGCAAGGTCGGCGACTACGCGGGCCTGGAAGTCAACATGCGGCCCCCGGGAGGCTATACCCCCGATATGATCAACTTCGCCCATTCCGCAGACGTCTATCAGATCTACGCGGACATGGTGGCCTTCAACGAGAGAAGGTCTCCGGAGTCGGAGGACAAGTACTTCTGCGTCTACGCGGGCCGGAAGGAAGGCCATGATTACGTCCATACCCATGAGGAGATCATGGACCGCTACGGCGCCTCCATCGTCATGCAGGAGGAGATGCCTCCGGTCAACTGGCCGCAGATGGGCCGGTTCATGTATACCTGCCGCCTGAAGACCAAAGAAGAGGTGGATGCCTTCATCGACTTCGTCCAGGCTGAAAAGTAAAGGATCGGATGCCCCTGTCCCGCGCCCCCGGGGACGCGGACAGGGGCATTTTCGGTACCGGGGGCCTTTTCCCTCACTTTGGCGGGAATTGTGTATCTGCAGCCGGGGCACCCTGTGGTATACTGATAAAAGCATCGTCTGAAAGCGGAGCAGGCTGGGCCGGAGGCCCGGAAGGAGGCAGCGCATGTTCATAGAGGTAAACGGGACCAGGCTCTATTATGAGGTCAGGGGCGAAGGAAGGCCGCTGATCATGGTCCACGGGAATTCGGAGGACCATACCATCTTTACGGAAGCGGCGGATGTCCTGGATAAATATTATCAGGTCTATCTGGTGGACAGCCGGGACCACGGCCTGAGCGAAAAGTCGGACGAGCTCCACTACATGGACATGGCCCGGGACTATCTGGCCTTTATGAAGGCCTTAAAGCTCCGGGACGTGATCTTTTACGGCTTCAGCGACGGAGGCATCATCGGTCTCCTGGCGGCCATGCAGACCAGCCGGATCACAGACCTGATCGTCAGCGGCGCCAACCTGTCTCCCAAGGGAGTCAGCAAGAGGTTCCGCTTCTTCCTCCGCCTCATCTATCCCTTCAAAAGGGATCCCAAGATCCGGCTCATGATGAAGGAGCCCCGGATCAACCCGGACGACCTGGCCCGGATCCAGTGCAATGTCATGGTCCTGGCCGGCAGCAAGGACCTGATCAAGCCCAGGGAGACCATCCTGATCGCCTCCTCCATTCCCCAGGCCAGGATGCGGATCATCAGCGGAGAAGACCACGGCTCCTATATCATCCATTCGACCCTGATCGCCGACCTGATCCTGGAAAGCCTGGGCCAGCCCAGGAAGGAGACAGACTGACGATCCCCCTTAGGAAAAGGACATTTCTTATATATGGCAAAAGCAAGACCTGTCCTCATCGAGGACATCACCCGCTACCGGATCCCCTCCGGCCTGCGCTTTGGCCCTTCGGGCTCCGTCCTGGCCTTCCAGGTGACAGAACCCGACCTGAAGGAGAATACTTCCCATACCAGTATCTGGCTGGTCCGGAACGGCAGGGCCGAAAGGGCCACCTGGTCCCTGGACGCCTCCATCGTCGACTGGCTGGATGAGGACCGCCTGATCCTGTCCAGAAGGACGGGAAAGGAAAAGGAAGGCCTCACAGAGCTTTTCCTCCTGTCTCTTCAGGGCGGGGAAGCGGCTCCCTGGATGACCCTGCCCTTTCCCCTTACCTCCTTTAAGAAGATCTCCGAAGGCCTCTTTGCCGTCACCGGCATGATCGAAGAAAAGGACCCCGATGCCTACAGGGACACAGAGGAGGCCCGGAAGGCAAAGCTGGAGGCGCGGAAAAAGGAAGAGGACTGCCGGGTCCTGGACGAAGTCCCCTACTGGATCAACGGGGCGGGCTTTCTGAACGGAAAGAGGAACGCCCTCTTTACGGTCTCCCTTTCCGGCCCCGGAACAGAGCCCGTCCTTAAAAGGATCACGGCCCCCTCCTTCAATACCGATGAAATGACCGCCGACGGAGACGTGATCTATTACACAGGGTCTGAGATCAGGGGCAAGCGGTCCCTGTCCTTCAACAAGGTCTATGCCTACGACACGAAGGCCCGGAAAAGAAGGTCCCTCTATACGAAAAAGGGCATGAGCTTTTCCTCTCTTTTTGTCCTGGACGGGATCCTCTACGGAGGGGCCTCCGACCTGAAGGCCTATGGCTGCAACCAGACCCGGGACATCTGCCGGATCGGAAAGAACGACCTGGAGGTCGTGTATACGCCTTCCGTATCCCTCCATTCCAGCGTCATCGGCGATACCACCGAGGGCGGACCGGCCAGCAGGGCCCTGGAGGGGGAATACCTGACCCTGGCCACCATTGAGGGCCACAACGCGGTCTTTGGCTTTGCCCGCGGGAATGACGGGCTCACCCAGAGGACCATCTGGGAAGAGGAGGGCATGGTCACGGACATGGACGCCTGCTCCGACCAGATCGCCCTGGTCTACCAGGACTGGAACCATGTGGCCGAGGTCTATGTCATGGACCGGGACGGAAAAGGCCTGACCAGGGTCTCCTGTCTGAATGACGACATGCTGGAGGGCAGGTATATCGCCAGGCCGGACCGCCTGGACTACCGGTCAGGAACGGACGAGCTCCGGGGCTGGGTCCTCCTGCCGGAGGACTACAGGGAGGACAGGAAATATCCCGCCATCCTGGATATCCACGGAGGCCCCCGCTGCGCCTATGGCGAGACCTTCTTCCACGAGATGCAGGTCTGGGCGGCCAGGGGCTATATCGTCTTTTTCACCAACATCCGGGGGTCTGACGGCCGGGGCGACGCCTTTGCCGATATCCGGAACCAGCTGGGCTATGCCGACTTTCAGAACCTGATGGACTTTACCGACGCGGTCCTGGCCGCTTATCCCGCCATCGACCCGGACAGGGTCTGCGTGACGGGAGGATCCTACGGGGGCTTTATGACCAACTGGATCATCGGCCATACCGACCGGTTCTGCTGCGCGGCCAGCCAGAGGTCCATTTCCAACTGGATCTCCTTCTCCTTCATTTCCGACATCGGAGAGCTCTTCGGACCGGACCAGTGCGGGGCGGAGGGCCTTTTCGGACAGGAGAATACGGCCATCCTCTGGAAGCATTCCCCGCTGCGCTGCGCGGACAGGGTAAAGACGCCCACTCTTTTCATCCACAGCGATGAGGATTACCGCTGCCCCCTGGCGGAGGGCATGCAGATGATGCAGGCTCTGGCGGCCCGGAAGGTCCCCGTCAGGATGTGCCTCTTCAGGGGAGAGAACCATGAGCTGTCCAGGTCCGGCAGGCCGGCCAACAGGATCCGCCGTCTGGAGGAGATGACTGGCTGGTTCGACCGCTACGCGAAGGCCTGATCCTTTTCCATACAAGGCTGAACGGGACCGTTTCCTTTCCGGAGGAAGCGGTCCATCTTTTGCTTGATTGGTTAGTTGATGCAAACTATAATGGAACCAACATGGATACACCGATCAAGGAGGAAGCTATGGATCTGAAATTCGGAGATATACAGGAAACAGCCCTGGTGACGCTGGCCATCCGGGCCTCGGAGACCAGAAGGAAGAATGCCAGGATCAGCGATCCCGCCGCCCAGACCATCATCGATACCCTGGGGGTGGACGTCAGCAGATATGACCCCTTCCTGTCCCATGAGGGAGTGGTGGCCAGGACCATCATGTTCCGGGACACCTTAAAGGACCTGATCCGCCGCTATCCTGACGCGGTCTGCGTCAACCTGGGCTGCGGCTTCGATGACAAGTTCTCCCAGGTGGACAACGGACAGATCACCTGGTTCGATGTGGACCTGCCCGACCAGATCGAGGTCAGAAGGAAGGTCTTTAAGGACAGGGAGAGGTGCGTCATGCTGGAGGGCGACGCCCTGGACGGGGCCTGGACCAGGGACCTCCCCAAGGGAAAGATGAACCTGATCGTCATGGAGGGCGTCATGGAATACTTTTCCAAAGAACAGGTCCGGACCTGTCTGAACATGCTCTGCGGCTGCTTCACGCAGGGGTATCTTCTGGTGGAGCTCCATTCCAAATTTATGGAAAAGAACAGCAAGCACCATGACGCCATCAAAAATACCAACGCTGCCTTCGGCTGGGGGACCGATTCCGGCCGGGACTATCTGGCCCTGGAGCCCAGGCTGACTCTGGTATCGGAAAGAAGCTATAACGAAGAGATGAAAAAATACACCATCCGGGGAAAGCTCTTTGCCATTGTGGGGAAAAAGATCAACAACCGGCTGGCGGTCTACAAGTGGCAGGCCGACTGACAAAAAGGCAGGGGCAGAGGAAAAGGAAGAAGAGAAGTCCCGCGGGCTTTTCCCTTTCTTTTTCTCTGCCTTTTTTCTGTTTCCCCGTGGCCGGACTCGGGTATAATGAGGGGAAAGGAATCATTGTCTGTATCTGTATGCGGGAGAGGGGGAGAAGGAATGGACCATAAGGAAGCGCTTGCGAGACTGCTGCAGGGAAATGAGGCTTACGTAAAGAATGCAAAGGGGATCGGCGATATCTCGTCCGGGATCCGGCTCCGGACCGCCAGAGAGGGCCAGGCCCCCTTTGCCGTCGTGATCACCTGCGCGGATTCCAGGGTCATACCCGAGGCTGTCTTCCAGACCGGGATCGGCGACCTCTTTGTGATCCGGGAGGCGGGCAACGTGATCGGGACCAATGAGCTGGGCAGCATCCGCTATGCCGCGGAGCATCTGGGGACCAGGCTCATCCTTGTCCTGGGCCATACCGGCTGCGGCGCCGTTCTGGCGGCCATCCATCA
>CAMOUD010000153.1 GCA_946626215.1 uncultured Lachnospiraceae bacterium | reverse complement strand
CTGCCAGAGCGCATGCAAGACCAGCTGCGGTGTTGCCAACCAGCCCTGCGAGAACGAGGACGCGGAATAACATCTGCCTGGAGATCAGAATGATGAATGGCTGCCGGAATGTAGTACATTCCGGCAGCAATCTTTTGCCATAAAAAAGGCCGGACCCGGTCCGGCACAGATGTCTGAATGATGATTTAGAAAGGGAATTATGCTGCATCAGTATAAGCTGAACGGATACAATATTGTCCTGGATGTCTTCAGCGGCAGCGTCCACGTGACGGATGACGCCTCCTATGACATGATCGCGTACCTGGACCAGGGGCTCTCCCGGGAGGAGGCCGGCCGCCGGGTCCTGGAGGCCTATCAGAAGGAGGGCTGCACAGCCCGGGATATCGACGACATCCTGGAGGACATACAGACCCTGAAGGACCAGGGCAAGCTCTTTACGGAGGATATCTATCAGGACAAGGCCTTCGACCTGAAGAAGCGAAATGCCATTGTGAAGGCCCTCTGCCTCCTGGTGGCCCATACCTGCAACCTCAACTGCGAGTACTGCTTTGCCTCCCAGGGACACTTTCAGGGCACCAACGGCCTGATGACCTTTGAGACCGGCAAGAGGGCCCTGGATTTCCTGGTGGAGCATTCGGGCTTCAGGCGGAACCTGGAGGTCGACTTCTTCGGAGGAGAGCCCCTGATGAACTTCCAGGTCTGCAGGGAGCTGGTGGCCTATGCCAGGAGCATCGAGCAGGAAAAGAAAAAGAACTTCCGCTTTACCCTGACCACCAACGGCATCGGCCTGAATGATGAGGTCATGGAGTGGGCCAATAAGGAATGCCACAATGTGGTCCTGTCCCTGGACGGGAGAAGAGAGGTCAATGACCGCTTCCGCAAAGACTACGCCGGAAGGGGGAGCTATGACAGGATCGTCCCCAAATTCCAGGAATTCGTAAAGCGGCGGGGAGGCCGGGGCTACTACATGCGGGGGACCTTTACCCACTTCAATCCCGACTTCACCAACGACCTTTTCCACATGGCGGACGATCTGGGCTTTACGGAGCTTTCCATGGAGCCTGTGGTGACAGACCCCTCCAGTCCCTCTGCCCTGACGGAAGAAGACCTGCCCATCCTGTTCGAGCAGTATGAGATCCTGGCCAGGGACATGATCCGCAGGAAGAAGGAGGGAAAGCCCATCACCTTCTACCACTATATGCTGGACCTGAGCCATGGCCCCTGCATTTACAAAAGGATCTCCGGCTGCGGCAGCGGTACCGAGTACCTGGCTGTGACCGCCTCCGGAGACCTCTATCCCTGTCATCAGTTCGTCAATGACCCTGAATACAAGATGGGCGACATCTGGCAGGGCGTGACCAATACAGAGCTCCTGAATCGCTTCAAGCTCTGCAATGTCTACGCCAGAGAGGAATGCCAGGACTGCTGGGCCAAGCTCTACTGTTCAGGCGGATGCGCGGCCAACTCCTATCATGCCTCCGGCGATATTCTGGGTACCTACAGCTACGGCTGTGAGATCTTCAAAAAGAGGATCGAGTGCGCCCTCATGGTCAAGGCCGCGGAGAACAGCCTGGGGCTGTGATCAGAGCCTGGGAAAGACGCTCCGGATGTTGCTGACAGCGGCGATATAATCCACGCTGACATCATAATAAGCCGCCAGGCGGACCAGGGTCCGGACGGGAATGGAGAGCTTTCCGTTTTCGTAATCGCAGTAGGTACGGGGGGAGATTCCGAGGACTTCGGCAGTCTTCAGCTGCGTGAGCCCCTTTTCTTCACGGAGCGCGCGAAGGCGGTTGAGATAAGAGAATTGCATGATAGATGTGCCTTTCTTTGTATGAAATTGTATGAATGCTGCCGACAGGAAGGGACGAGAATGTCCAGAAGAGTCCTGTCAGGGGATATTATACAACACAATTCCCGGGAAAAACAAAGAAATTCACATATTTATTTAGAAATTGCAAGAAAAATGCGAGGATTTCGCCGGGATCCGGCAGACAGACGGCTCACCGGGCCGGGTCAGCCGGAAAAGGAGAGAGAGATGGATCTGGATCGAGGGCAGGACATACTGAATACCGCGCCGGACGCCCGGGAGGGCGTCCGGCGTCTTCCGCCTCTGTTCACGGAAAGGATGGAGGCCCTTCTGGGGGAGGAATGGCCCTCTCTGGAGGCGGCCCTGACTTCCGGCGCCAGGGGCAGAGGCCTCAGGGTCAATACCCTGAAGGCGCCGGCAGACTGTCTGGAGGGAAAGCCCGGTCTGTCCAAAGTCCCCTGGACCCGGGACGGATACTATTATGAAGAAGACCTCCAGCCGGGGCGGAGCCTCCTGCATGAAGCGGGCCTCTATTACATCCAGGAGCCCAGCGCCATGGCGGTGGCCGCCTTTTCCGGCGTCTGTCCCGGCGAGCGGGTCCTGGACCTGTGCGCGGCCCCGGGCGGCAAGACCACGGCCCTGGCGGCAGCTATGGAGGGCAGGGGCCTGCTGGTCTCCAATGAGATCCATCCGGCCAGGGCCAGGATCCTTTCCCAGAACGTGGAGCGGATGGGGATCCGGAACTGCCTGGTGACCAATGAAACGCCGGACAGCCTTCTGGCCCGGTTCACGGGCTTTTTTGACAGAGTCATCGTGGACGCTCCCTGCTCCGGCGAGGGCATGTTCCGCAAGGAGGACCAGGCCCTGACGGAATGGAGCCCTGAAAATGTCCGTCTCTGCGCGGACCGGCAGAGGCAGATCCTTTCGGCCGCGGCAGGCATGGTCAGGCCCGGCGGCAGTCTGGTCTATTCCACCTGTACCTTCGCGCCTGAGGAGGATGAAGGCCAGATCCTGGCCTTCCTGCACGATCATCCGGATTTTTCCCTTAAGGACCTGCCGGCCCTTCTGGGAGACAGGATGGAGGCCCTCGGCCTTTCGGCCGGCCGGCCCTCCTTCGCTGATCCCGGGGGGGAGGATCCCCTGTCGGAGACCCTGGCCGGGGCCCTCCGGCTCTGGCCCCACCGCCTGCGGGGAGAAGGCCATTTCCTGGCCGTCCTGACCAGGGAGGGCAGGCCCCTTCCTGCCCGGAAGCGGTCCCGGGCCAGAGGGATCGGCGGAGAGGATGAAAAGCTCTGGAAGGATTTTGAAGGGGCCTTTCTCAGGACCGTCCTGCCCGGGACAAAGATCCGGTTCGGCGACAATCTCTATCTGCTGCCGGAAGACCTGGACCTGGCCGGTCTCAAGGTCCTGCGGCCCGGCCTGCATCTGGGCACCTTTAAGAAAAAGCGGTTCGAGCCCGCCCACGCCCTCGCCCTGTCCCTGCGTCCCGGGGAGGCTGTCCTGGTCCGTGACCTTTCCGCCTCTTCGCCGGAGGCAGCCGCCTATTTCAGGGGAGAAGCCCTGGAGGGGAGCGGAGAGAAGGGATGGATCCTGGTCTGCCTGGACGGGATCAGCGCCGGCTGGGGAAAGGCCGGCGGTTCTATGATCAAAAATCATCTGCCCCGGGGCCTCAGGAAGCCCTGATTCATAAAAACTGCCGGAAATCCGGCAGTTATTTATTGACAAAATAAATTGCGCACAATATAATTTTGCTTAAAGAACAGATGGAAGACTGCTGAGTCAGACCCAACAGATGCCTATAGAAATCGGAGGAAATACCATGAGCATTTATGATTATACCTTACTGGACCGCAAGGGAAATGAGGTCTCCCTGAGACAGTATGAAGGCAGGGTCCTTCTGATCGTCAACACCGCCACCGGCTGCGGCTTCACCCCCCAGTACGAAGAGCTGGAGAGCATGTATGAAAAGTATCATGAAAAGGGCCTGGAGATCATTGACATCCCCTGCAACCAGTTCGCGGGCCAGACCCCCGGCACCGATGAGGAGATCCATGAGTTCTGCCAGCTCCGCTATCACACCCGGTTCCAGCAGATGAAGAAGTCGGATGTCAACGGCGAGAACGAGCTTCCCCTCTATACCTTCCTGAAGAGCCGGCAGGGCTTTAAGGGCTTCGGCAAGGGAGTCAAGGCCATGGCCATGGGCGCCATGCTCTCCCGGATCGACAAAAAGTATAAAGAGAACCCCGATATCAAGTGGAACTTCACCAAGTTCCTGGTGGACCGGTCCGGAAATGTCGTGGACCGCTTTGAGCCCACCGAGGATATGGCTGTCGTGGAGCAGAAGACGGCGGCTCTCCTCTGATCGGACCAGGGGGCCTTTCAGGGCCCCGGGACCGGCCTTCTGGCCGGTCCTTTTTTGTCAGGGGCTTGCATTTTCCCTGCCGGATTGAGTATGATGGTAAGACATGCAGGATACAGGACCCTTGTCCCGGGAAGGGACAGGCGCCTGCGGGAAACAGTCACGATCATGTGAGGGCCTATCAGGATGGATTGGAAAAAGATTCTCTTTATTTACAATCCGGTGGCAGGCAGGTCCCAGATCCGGGACCAGCTGCTGGATATCATCACGATCCTGTCAGCCGGCGGATACCGGGTAGAGTGCTATCCTACCAAGTTCGGCGGCGATGCCAGGCGTCTGGTCCGGGAGTGCCGGGAGGAATATCTCTACATCTGCTGCGCCGGAGGAGACGGGACGCTGGATGAGGTCGTCAGCGGCATGATGGAAAATGAGGCCCTTCCCTTCCTTCCCATCGGCTATATCCCGGCCGGCACTACCAACGACTTCGCCTCCACCCTGGGCATTCCCTCCGATATGCGGGCGGCGGCCAGGCTGATTACCACGGGCCGGGTATTCAACTGCGACATCGGGCGCTTCAACGGGGACGCTTATTTTACCTACGTGGCGGCCTTCGGGATCTTTACCGACACCTCCTATGAGACGCCCCAGGAGATGAAGAATACTTTCGGCCATATGGCCTATATCCTGCACGGAGCCATGTCCCTGGGCAGGCTCAGGACCTATCACGTCCTGGTGGAGGCCGACGATATGTCCATAGAGGATGACTTTGCCATCGGCATGGTCACCAATTCCAAGTCGGTGGGAGGTTTTGAGGGAATTACCGGAGAGAGCGTGGACCTGGAGGACGGCCTTTTCGAGGTCACCCTGATCAAGATGCCCACCAATCCCATAGAGCTCAATGACATCCTGACCACCCTGGCCGTCCAGTCCCTGGATTCCGAAATGATCTATCATTTCAAGACGGACCATGTGACCTTTACCAGTGAGACTCCCATCAGCTGGACCCGGGACGGGGAATACGGAGGAGACCACCGGAAGGCCGTCATGGACAACCTCAAGGGCAGGCTCAAGATCATTGTGCCCGGAGAAAGAAGACCGATCTCCTGATCCGCCTGCCCTCATTCATATACGATGGACCGGAAAGACACGCCCCGCGGCGTGTCTTTTTTTGCTGTTTTTTCCCGCGGGCAGGGCCCGGCCGGATCCCTGTCCGGTTCCGATCCTTTTTGTCTGATTTGACAAAAAGATGAAAAAGAATTGGTCAACATTACCAGAATCAAAGGATTTTCAAGATTTTTCTTAGAATAATCTATGTTTTTTGAATAATATGGGTGATATACTTTGTGCAGGTTGTAAAAAGCAGAAGCATTTCTGCAGATTGTTGATTTCAAATCAAAGGAGGAAACAACATGAAAAAGAAACTTGTAAGTCTCGCACTTGCAGCAACGATGGGCATGACCCTTCTGGCTGGCTGCGGCGGCGGTTCTTCCGCACCCGCTGAGGCTCCCGCAGAGGAGACCACCGAAGAAGCAGCTCCCGCTGAAGAAGCAGCCGGTGAGGCCGCTGAGGCTGTCGGCGATCTGGCTTCCGCCAAGGTCGGCGTCTGCATCTATCAGTTCTCTGATAACTTCATGACCCTGTTCAGGACCGAGCTTGAGAAATATCTGATCGAGCA
>CAMOUD010000152.1 GCA_946626215.1 uncultured Lachnospiraceae bacterium | reverse complement strand
AGGAATGGCACTTAAAAAACGTTGCCATTCCTTGTTTTTAATTACTTTGCGATAGTCCTATCTGACGCCCCTCTCCTTATTCACGTTTTCCTTATTTTTCCGCCCGGATCCGGAAGGAGACCGGCCGGCTCTTTCCTTGCCCGCGCTCTGTACAAAACGCGCCTGCAAATTGTATAATTAACAGATACAGTACAGAAAAAACCGATGGAAGGCCGGCAGGCCGGCCTTCCGGCAGACCTACTTGGAAGCAGGGAGCGGACAGGCCGTATGCGGGAACTGATTCGGGACTTTTATAAAAATATCGCCTCCAGAAAGCCCTACTGGATGACCCTCCTCTTCATGACCTGGGGGGCTTACGGCTTTTCCATCATGAACCGGACCGTCAGCATTGACGACCTGGCCACAGAGCTTTACGTGGACGGCAATGTCTGGCTCTCCGAATACCGCTGGGGCGCCGTCCTCTGGAAGAAGATCTTCTCCACCGGCATCGTGACCCCCTATATCGACAAGTTCCTGTCCATCCATCTGATGATGCTGGCCGCCACCCTCTGCATGGTCTGCCTCTACAGCCTGAACGGCCGGAAAAAGAAGGTATGGACCTACGCGGTCACGGCCTCCGCCATGGTGACCTATCCCCTGATCCTGGAGATCTGGGAATATACCTGCGGGGCCACCATCGTCGTCCCCGGGAGCTTTCTCCTGACCACCTCCGTCTTATTCTATCTCCTGACCCGGAAGAAGACCGGCGTTAAGGAGATCGCCCTGGCCTCCCTGGTCATGGCCCAGGTGGTGGCCGCGGCGGAATCCCTGGCCTGCGTCTATGTGGCCGCCGTCCTCATGATCCTCTTCTACAAATACTGCGTCCTGGCCCTGCCGGGCAAAAAGCCCTTTGCCTGGTTCTTTGAGGGCCTGACCTTTGCCGTCCCCCTGGCCCTGTCCCTGGTGATCCGGACCCTGGTGGGCAGGGCCATCATGGCCGTCCTGGGCCTGACCAGGTCCTACCGCGGCGCCACCAAGATCCGCTGGCCCCTGTCCCTTCCGGAGATCAAAGCCCTGGTCCGGACCGTAGCCAGGCTCTACTTTGTCAACGGCGTGGTCTATTTCCCCATCGCGGTCTTTGATCTCTGCGTCCTGGTCTTTATCGTCCTGGTCATCCTCTGGTGCGTCCGGAGGAAGAGCCTCCTGCCCCTTCTTCTGGGCTTCTTTTCCGGCGTCGCCCTCTTTATCCTGGTCCTGATCCAGGGCGAGGCCATGCCCTACCGGACGGCCATCACCTTTATCCCCTTTGTGGGCTTTACGGTCTATATGGTCCTCCTGGAGGCGGCCAGGCTTTCGGAGAGGCTCTCCCGGCCTCTGGTCTACCGGGCCGCCGTCCTCCTTCTCCTGGTCTGCTGCTGGCGCCAGAGCGTCTATCTCAACCGGATCTTTTCCCTCAACAACCAGCGGTCGGAAAACGAGGCCGCCGTCCTCCGGATCCTGGCCCAGGACCTGACGGCCAACTACCGGGACAGGACCGTCCTCTTTATCGGCGACTACCGGATCCCCTACTGGATCGAGCGCCAGTACCAGGTGGATGAAGACTCCTTCCGGGGCCGGCTCTACCTGAAGCTGCGCCGGGCGGTCGACCCGGGCTATACCAGGAAGAACGCCAAATATATGGATACCAACATCTGCTCGACCATCGATTTCTACCGCAAGCAGTTCGACGGCGAGCTGATGGATGAATATCTCTCCTACCTTGGCTATGACCTGAAGGTCTGCGCCAAACTGGAGGACCCCGGCTACAGCGAGATCTGGGACAGCTGCAGGGACCGGGGCATGAATCCCTACGAAATCTGGGACGAGGGCGAATACGTCGTCGTTGCCATCGGAGAACTATAAGTTTTTGCATCACGGAAGAAAGGTCAGTTATCTATGATACCCTTCAACATCCCTCCCTTTGTGGGCCCCGAACTGGAGTATGTCAAGCAGGCCGTACAGAACCATAAGATCTGCGGAGACGGCCCCTTCACAAAGAAATGCCATGCCTGGCTGGAAAAGCGCTTTCAGGCCGGCAAGGTCCTTCTGACCACCAGCGGCACCACCGCCCTGGAAATGGCCGCCATCCTCTGCGGACTGGGCCCCGGCGATGAAGTCATCCTGCCCTCCTTTACCTTCTCCTCCACAGCCACCAGCGTGGTCCTGACCGGCGCCACGCCCGTCTTTGTGGACGTCAGGCCCGATACCATGAACCTGGATGAAACAAAGATCGAGGACGCCGTCACCGATAAGACCCGGGCCATCATCGCCGTCCACTACGCCGGCGTTGCCTGTGAGATGGATACCATCATGGCCATCGCGAAAAAGCACGGCCTCAAAGTCATCGAGGACGCCGCCCAGGGCGTCATGTCCACCTATAAGGGCCGGGCCCTCGGCACCATCGGCGACTTCGGCTGCTTTTCCTTCCATGAGACCAAGAACTATTCCATGGGAGAGGGCGGCGCTCTTCTCCTCCGGCATAAGGAGGATTATGAAAAGGCCGAGATCCTCCGGGAAAAGGGGACCAACCGGTCCGTCTTCCTCCGGGGCCAGGTGGACAAGTATACCTGGGTCGACTATGGCAGCAGCTACCTGCCCAGCGACATGAACGCCGCCTACCTCTACGCCCAGCTGAAGGCCGCCGACGCCATCAACGAAAACCGGCTCCATATCTGGAACCGCTACCATGAAGCCTTTGCCGACCTGGAGGAGAAGGGCCTGGTGGTCCGCCCCACCATCCCTGAGGAATGCGTCCACAACGCCCATATGTATTATCTGAAGCTGAAGGACCTGGAGGAGCGGACCGCCTTTATCCGTCATATGCGGGACTGCGGCGTCCTCTGTGTCTTCCACTACATTCCTCTCCACTCGGCGCCCGCGGGCCTGAAGTTCGGCCGCTTCCACGGCGAGGATGTCTATACCACCGCGGATTCCGACCGTCTGGTCCGTCTCCCCATGTTCTACGGCATGGAGGAAAGGGACCTGAACAGGGTCATCGACGCAGCCCGTCTTTTCTTCCACTGATTCGTTAGGAGCCTTATTTTGAATACTTACAGATATGCCGGAGCGCCCCAGCAGCCTGCCCCCCGCCTGATCAGCTTTGTCATCCCCTGCTACGCCAGCGAAGGGTCCGTGGCCCTGGTCATGGATGAGATCCGCCAGGTCGTGGGCGAAAAGCCGGAATTTGATTATCAGATCATCGCCGTCAATGACTGCTCCCCCGACGGGGTCATGCAGGTCCTGAAGGAGCAGGCCGCGGCCGATCCCAAGGTCATCGCCCTGGACCTGGCCAAGAACGGGGGCCGGCACAACGCCCTCATGTGCGGCTGCCACTACACGGACGGAGACTTTGTCGTCTTTATCGACGACGACCTCCAGTGCCCCACGGACAGGCTCTGGGACCTGATGGCCCCTCTCCTCTCCGGGGAATACGATGTCTCCATCGCCCGCTATCCCAAAAAGAAGCAGTCCGGCTTCAAGAACTTCGGGTCCAAGGTCAACGACGCCGTCGCCACCTGGCTCCTGGGCAAGGACAAGAACCTCAAGTTCTCCAACTTCTCCGTCATGAAGAGGTTCGTCCGGGATGAGGTGGTCAAATATACCAATCCCTATCCCTACCTGTCCGGCCTCATGGTCCGGTCCACCGGCCGGGTCTGCAACGTGGAGATGGAGGAAAGGGAGAGGACCATCGGCACGGGCCACTACAACTTCCGCAGGTCCTTCGCCCTCTGGCTCAACAGCTTTACGGCCTTTTCCGTCAAGCCCCTCCGCCTGGCCACCTCCTGCGGCATGATCTGCGCCTTCCTGGGGGCTCTCATGACCATCTATACGGTGGTCCGCAAGCTCCTGATCCCCACCATCGCCATCGGCTACTCCTCCATCATGGCCATGCTCCTTTTCATCGGCGGCATGATCATGTTCATGCTGGGCCTGATCGGTGAATACATCGGCCGGATCTACATCTCCCTCAACAATTCTCCCCAGTTCGTGGTCCGGGATTCCTACAACGTGCCCGATCCCGAAACGAGGAAAAAGAGGAGGTCCCGGTCATGAAGCGCTTCCTCGACAACAAACGCAACGTCTACATCATGGCCTTCGCGGCCATCTTCCTGGAGAGCCTGACCTCGGTATGCCTCAAAAAGGGCGGCCAGTACCCCTTCCTTTCCTTCGGCTATCTGGCCTGGTTCCTGCTCGCCGTGGTGATCCTGGGCGTCTACGCCGTGACCTGGCAGCTGATCCTGGAACGCCTGCCCCTGTCCACCGCCTATCTGCGCAAGGGAGTCAGCTACGTGCTGATCTTCCTCTGGGCTGCCCTTCTCTTTCATGAGACGATTACCGTAAAGCAGATCATCGGTATTATCGTAATTACGATCGGAATGGTGGTGAGCATGTCAGATGATCAATAACCTCTTCACGCCCCAGTTCTGCTACGGGATCGCCATCTTCGGCACCTTTCTGTCGGCCCTGTCCCAGTTCCTTTTAAAGACCCAGGCCAACACCACCCTGCAGAAGGGCTTCTTTTCCAAGTTCCTGAACTGGAGGGTCATCGTTTCCTACTTCCTCCTTTTCCTGACGCTGGCGATCAACCAGGTGGCCATGATCCATGTCCCCATGGCGGTCATCCCCTGCATCACCGCCGCCATCTTCATCTGGATCTTCCTTCTGTCCTACTTCGTCCTGAAGGAGAAGGTCTCCAGACGCAAGGTCCTGGGCGTGGCCCTGATCATCCTGGGCATCATTATCTCCAGGCTCTGATCCGGCAGCCGGACCGCTGACAAGGGCAGTCCCCGGGCTGACCAGGAAAGACCGCGTTTTCCCGCAAGGTAAAAAAGAGAAGATCCCGCGCGCCGTCTCTGGCGCTCGGGATCTTCTTTCTGTTCTTTCTGTCTGGTTCTTTCTGTCTGTTCTTCCGTTTCCTCCGGCCTTCCGTTTTCTTCGGATGATCCGTGATCCGTCTTTCCGGAAAGAGATCAGTGGTATACGACGACCTTGGTCCCCCTGCCGATGTTGTTGTAGATCCACCTGGCGTTTTCCTTCTTCAGGCGGACGCAGCCGTGGGACACGCCCCTGCCCAGGGTCCCGTCCACCACGTAGCTCCTGGATTCGGGCAGCCGCTTGTAGAGGACCGAATGGAAGAGGTAGTTGCCTCGGAACTGGGTCGCGTACCAGCAGCGGTTGTTGGATCCGGTATCGAAGTAATACATCTTGATTCCGACCGTAAAGGTGCCCTCAATGGTGGGCGTGGAGGGAGCTCCGTCGCCGCAGGGCCAGTACTTGACTTCTTTCCATTTGCCCTTGGATCCCTTGTAGATGCCGACGCGGTGGGTCGACCGGTTCACCAGGATCAGATGGCCGGTGGAACTGGAATAGCCCTGGGCCTTGCTTAACATGGCCGCCTCGGCCTTGGGGAGGGCCGGCTCCTTGACGATCTTGCCGTCAGATCCCAGCTTCTTGCCGTCGATGGTCACGTTCTTTGCCATGGCGGAGAAGACATAGCCGGAAAGCTTGGTATCTGTCTTCTTATAGAAGTAGTACTTGTTCCCGTCCAGGGTCTCCCAGCCCTGGGCTCCCGCGCTCTTGACGTGGTGGGCTCCGTACTTGGCCGTGTTGGTGGACTTATAGAAGTAATACTTCCTTCCGTCCAGAGTCTCCCAGCCCTGGGCCGCCGCGTGCTTTTTGTGGTGGTCTCCGTACTTGGCTGTATTGGTGGACTTGTAGAAGTAGAACCGGAGCCCGTCCAGGGTCTCCCAGCCCAGAGCCGCGCCGCCCTTGACATGGTGGGCCCCGTACTTGGCCGTATTGGTTGACTTATAGAAGTAGTAGCGCAGGCCGCCC
>CAMOUD010000151.1 GCA_946626215.1 uncultured Lachnospiraceae bacterium | reverse complement strand
GCCGCCCCGGATGGACCGGCTCCCCTACAGCCTCCTCTACCACCAGACCATGAGCACTCTGGCCTCCCATGGGGAAATGACGCCCGCCGAGCTGGCTTCCAGGGTCCTGACACTGAACTGCTTCAGAAGGGTCAGCCAGGAGGACTACAGGACCCTCCTCCGCCACCTGCTGGAGATCGACCATGTGGACCGGACTGAGAACGGAGGCCTGATCCTGGGCCTGGCCGGAGAGCGGATCGTCAACAACTACAAGTTCTATGCCGTCTTCAGGGAAAACGTGGAATATACCGTCCGGTCCGGATCCGAACAGATCGGCACCATCGTCAAGCCGCCGCCGGTGGGGGACAAGATCGCCATCGCCGGCCGGGTCTGGGTCGTGGAAGAGGTGGACCACAAGAGAAGAGAGCTCTACTGCAGCCTGGTCAGGGGCAGGATCCCCGCCTACTTCGGGGATGTGGCAGGGGATATCCATACCAGGATCCTGGAGCGGATGTTCCGGGTCCTTTCCGAGGATAAGGCCTATCCCTACCTCATGCCCCACGCCGTCTGCCGGCTCGCGGAGGCCAGGAACACCTTCCGGGGGTCCCTGATGACAGAAAGGCCCCTGGTCCCTCTGGGCGGAAAGATGTGGGCCCTCTTTCCCTGGACAGGGTCTTATTCCTTCCTGGCCCTGGAACGGTTCCTGCGGCTCCGCTGCGGAAAGAGGCTGGGCCTTAAGGGCCTGCAGGCCTCCAGGCCCTACTACATCCAGTTCACCATGCAGGTCAGCGAGACCTCCTTCTATGAGATCGTCTGCGAGGAGGCGGAAAAGGACTTCGACGGCCTGGACCTGGTCTATCCTAATGAGGTCCCGGTCTTTGAGAAGTATGACGAGTACGTCCCCGAAGACCTGGTCCGGAAGGGCTTTGCCTACGGCGTCCTGGACCTGAAGGGCATGAAGGAAAAGGTCAATGGCTGGAAGAGGTTCCGGAAGGAATAGAAGAAAGGATTGACTCTGGGAGGCATTGATCATGTCAAATACAAAAGCAAACGCGTCAGGGATGCTCCGCTATCTGGTCTGGACCTTTGTTCCCGCTTATCTGATCCAGTTCCTGGTCGGCTTTATGACAGGCAGGGGCATGGCACTGCAAGGCAGAATGGTGGTGGCGGGCATGATGTTCGTCCCTGCCCTGGGAGCCCTGCTGGCGGGCGCCGACTTCAGGGGCATGGGCTGGAAGCCCGGAATCAGGAAGAACATCCGCTCCATCCTGGCGGCCTGGTTCCTGCCGTCTCTTCTGACTCTCATAGGTGCCGGACTCTATTTCCTGGTCTTCCCGGGGCACTTTGACCTGTCCGGCGCCTATATGGAAGCGTCCGGAGCGGGAGAAGCCCTGCAGGCGATGGAGGCCCAGGGGTTGACCTATCCCATGTATATCCTGATCACCGCGGTAGCCTGCTTGACCTACGCCCCTTTGGTGAATATGTTCCTGGCCCTGGGAGAGGAGATCGGCTGGAGAGGCTTTCTCTATCCCTGTCTCAGAGAGAAGTACGGCAGAAGAAAGGGCTGGCTGATCGGAGGCGTCATCTGGGGCGTCTGGCACTGGCCCCTGATCGCCCTGATCGGCTATGAGTACGGAGCGGCCGCCGGCAACCCTTCGGGCTACGCGGGCTTTCCTGTCTCCGGCATGGTCAGCTTCTGCGTCTTTACGATAGCCATGGGAATCCTCTGTGATCATCTCTATGAGAAGAGCGGGACCATCTGGGTCCCTTCCATCCTCCATGGGGCCGTCAACGCGGCAGCGACCCTGCCTCTGGCCGTCTGCATTCCGGATACCGGGACCTTAAGGCTCCTCGGGCCTGCTTCCAACGGCCTTCTGGCAGGGATCCCCTTCCTGCTTGCCGCTTTCCTGATCTGTATGAGGGCAGGAAAGGAGCAGGCCGCGTAAGAGACAAGACAGCAGGAAACAGGAACAGGTACCGAAGCCAGCGTACGAAAGACCAGTGAACGGAGCCGGCGAACGGAGCCAATGAAAGGAAGGCCTGACAGGAAGGAACTGGATCCGGAAAAGGAGGAAGACCATGCCGAGACAAAGCATCTTTGATATGAAGCTGTCCAAGGTCTATCCCCTCCTGCTCGCGAAGTTGGAGAGGAAGGGACGGACCAAGGAAGAACTGGATACAGTCATCACCTGGCTGACAGGCTACTCCCCGGACCAGGTCCAGGCTGCCATGGACGAGACCTACGGAGATTTCTTCCGCGGCGCGCCTGCCGTCAATCCCAGAGCGGACCTGATCCGGGGGACCATCTGCGGGATCCGGGTGGAGGAGATCGAGGACCCCCTGATGAAACAGATCCGCCAGCTGGACAAGCTGGTGGATGAGCTGGCCAAGGGGAGACCTATGGAGAAGGTACTGAGATGAGATTTGAGTATGACGCGGCCCTGCATGTGGAGCCGGACGGGGGCGCCTATGTGGCCTTTCCCGGGGATATCCGGGAGGTCTTCGGCAAAGGCAGGGTCAAAGTCCGGGCCTGGTTCAATGGGATCCCCTATAGGGGCAGCATCGTCAATATGGGCCTTAAGAACCCGGACGGCTCGGTCTGTTACGTGATCGGGGTCCTGAAAGCCATACGGAAGCAGCTGGGCGCGGAAGACGGGGATATCCTCCATGTGGTGATCGAGGAGGTATAGGAGGCATATTTTGGCGCGGCAGCGTATAAGCGGAAGATAGGGTCCCGGAGCCGGGACAGATCGGAGGAAGATGGCAAGGATACAGAGCTGGAAATCTCTTCTTATGATTTCTTTTATGACAGCCTTCGCGGCTGCTGGCTGCGGAACGGCTCAGACGGACAGTGATGTTCCTCAGGAGCCGGCCCCTGTGTCCGCGGGGATCCTGGAAGAGGCCAGGGTCTCCTATCTGGGGCCTGCCGGGACCTATACCGAAGAGGCAGCCATGTTCTTCTTTCCGGACGCGTCCGCCCTTATGCCTGAGGCCTCCGTGCCGGAAGCCATCGCGGACGTGGTGGAAGGGGAAGCCGATTACGCGGTGATCCCCCAGGAGAATACCCTGGGCGGAGCGGTCGTCAATTACGTGGATGCCCTGCTGGCAGAGGATTCGGTCTATGTGACAGGAGAGGTCATCCTTCCCATCAGCCAGACCCTGATGGGGGTGCCGGGCGCCTCTCTGGAGGACATCACCCTTGTCTGTTCCCACGCCCAGGGGCTGACCCAGAGCGCTGAGTGGAGAAAGGACCATCTGCCGGAGGCAGATACCCGGGTCATGGATTCCACTGCCGCAGCGGCCTCATACGTAGCGGAGACCGGAGACAAGACCATCGCCGCCGTGGCCGCCCCCGGAGCGGCGGACCTCTACGGCCTGTCCGTACTGGCGGAGAACGTCCAGATCACGGACGCCAACAAGACCAGGTTCTATGTCCTGTCAGCCTCCCGGCTGGAGGGAGAAGGCCTGACCCGTGCCGTCTTTGCTGCCGACTGCAGGGCGGACAGGATCGATGACATCATGGTGGAGATCCATGAGGCGGGCCTGGAGCTGGTGACGATCCATGACCGGCCGGAAGGAAGCGAGCTGGGACATTACCTCTACATCATCGAAGCGGAAAACACCGGCGGGATCCCGGAGGAGACCCTGAAGGCCATGGAAGAGATCCCGGAGGTCCGGTGCCTGGGATGCTTTGAGATGACAGAAAAACGTAAGCAGTAAGTCGCAGGACAGGAGAAAAAGGAGGGTACCATGGGATTTACGGCCATGCTGGCAGGAGCTGTGCTGGTCCTGCTGATCCTGACGATCCGCGCGGTGGTCATCGGGATCCGGGACCGGGACTGGAAGACAGCCGCGATCTCTGTCGCAGGGTTCCTTGGGGTCTGCGCAGGCCTCCTCTGGGCCCTTGTCAGTTTTATTACGTCCATGTAGAAGGAATCCGGTACCTGGAGAAACAGGGGAAAGATCAGGGCATAGAGTCAAAGAGCACAGAAATCGCAGGCGGAAAGGACAGGGGCATGGAACGCAGGGAACAGGTCGTTCTGGAAAATATGTGCATGATCCGGGATGGGACGAAGGTCCTGGTCGAGGATAAGATCAGCAAGGACATCCGGGGGATCATCTTTCCGGGAGGACATGTGGAGGAGCATGAGCCCATCGTGGATTCTGTCATCCGGGAGGTCCGGGAAGAGACGGGCCTGACCATCGAGGACCCCGTCCTCTGCGGGGTGAAGAACTGGATCGATGAGGACGGGACCCGCTATATCGTCTTTCTGTTCAAGGCGGAAAAGTTCTCCGGGACCCTGAGGTCTTCTTCGGAAGGAGAGGTCTTCTGGGTGGAAGCGGATGAGGTCCTGGATCTTCCCTGGATCTGGGGGATGGACAGCCTGATGAAGATCTTCGCGGACGGATCCTATTCTGAAATGTACATGAACGCGAAGGACGACTGGAAGCCGGTCCTGCTGTAAGAGGGCACGTGCATTTGCGGCGGGGACTTTATGAGGGAAAACGATCATGGCTATGCACGGCAACTGGAATCCCTGGCACGGATGTGTTAAGTGCAGCGAGGGCTGTCAGAACTGCTACGTGTACTATATTGATGAGATGAGGGGCAAAAGCGGTTCAGATATATACAGGACAAAGACCGGCTTCCGATATCCCCTGTCCAGGGACAGGTCCGGCAGATATAAGATCCGGAGCGGAGAGATGATCAGTGTCTGCATGACATCGGATTTCTTCCTGGAGGAAGCGGACGCATGGCGGGAGGAAGCCTGGGACATCATGCGGACCAGGAGCGATGTGATCTTCCTCCTTCTGACCAAACGGCCGGAAAGGATCCGGGAATGCCTTCCTCCTGACTGGGGAGAGGGCTGGGACAACATCTTTCTGAATGTGACATGCGAGAACCAGAAGAGGGCGGATGAGAGGATCCCCCTCCTGCTGGCCCTTCCCTTCCGGTATAAGGGCCTCTATCTGGCTCCCCTCCTGGGCCCTGTCAGGATCGGCAGGTACCTGGACAGCGGCCAGATCGGACAGGTCGCCTGCGGCGGTGAGAACTACGGCGGCAGCAGGCCCTGCCATTTTGACTGGGTAAAAGAGCTGAGAGAGGAATGCGAGGCCAGGGATATCACCTTCTGCTTCATGGAGACGGGGACGACCTTTATCAAGGACGGCAGGGAGTACCGGATCCGGAACAAGCAGGAGCAGAACCGGCAGGCATTCAGGTCCGGCATGTCCTATCAGGGCAGGCCCCTTCGCTTTGAACTGAAGAACAGCCTGGGCCTGCCGATCCCGAAGGAGGACCTGTATGCGCCCAGATACGCGGACAAATGCAGGGAATGCTCCTTCCGGATCCTCTGCTATGGCTGCGGCAGCTGCGGACAGTGTGACGGATGACGGCAGGAGCTTTTGCTGAGACTGGATCAGAAGAGAGGATGGACAAGAAATGGTGAACGAGCTGCAGCTATATATTCCCCATCCGGAGGATGGATGGTTCTATGTACAGATGATGACTGATCCTGCGACCATGGCCTATAATGCCCCCTGGTTCCCGCCGGACGGCTGTATTCCCGAACCGGAGGCTGAGTGGCAATGGCTGCAGGAGTCCTGGATCGGGAAAGAACCGGACCGGTTCTACGCCTTTCTGCGGAGGAAGGGTGACGGAGCCTTTGTCGGAGACGTGAACTACCACCATGATCCGGACCAGGACTGGTGGGACATGGGGATCCTGATCTATGCTCCGGAGAGGGGAAAGGGATACGGAAGCCAGGGACTGCGCCTCCTGGCGGACCGGGCCTTCCGAGTGGACGGCGTTCCCCTCCTTCACAATGAATGTCAGCTTCTCGTAGATTGAATCTACGAGCTTGCTGTTCTGCCGTGGGAGTCTG
>CAMOUD010000150.1 GCA_946626215.1 uncultured Lachnospiraceae bacterium | reverse complement strand
CAGGAAGATCCCCGCCCTTCTGGCGGCCCTCTCCCTTTCCCTGGGCCTTTGCGCCTGCCAGTCCTATCCCAGTACCGATACCCAGGGGAACGCCTGGCAGGAGGACTGGACCATCCTGGGCAGGGTCGTCGGCGTGGAGGATCCGGGCCACGGCCTGGTCCCCCTGGAAAATCCGGTGGTCCTGACGGGAAGCGATACCTTCTACGCCACCTGGTCCATGGGAGAGCCGGAGCCCTTTACCAATGAAGAAGGGAAGGAAACGGACCTCTACGAGGCCCAGGTCTATATGCTGGTCTACGGAAATGACGAAAAGAAGGGGGAGGATCCCGCCTCCACCATAAAGGACTGGATGGACCGGGAAAAGGAATCCTATGAGATCCTGGAGGAAAGGGAGGTCACCGTCGCAGATATGACCTATACCGTCCTGGATTACAGGGTCCTTTCCGATTCCAATCCCTACAGCCGGGGCGCCAGCGCCTTTGCCGTCTTCGGGAATTACTCCATCAACGTGGAGTTTTCGGAAAGGGACCTGTGCAGCGAAGACCCGGACCAGGTCCTGGAGGACTTTCTTTCGGCCTGCCATTATAACAGTGAGATCAGGAGGTAATGTATGGCTTTGTTTTTTGCGGATGACAGTTCCTATGATGAGTCCACGCGGATGACCGGCTTTTACCGCTACCGGCAGCTCCTTTCCTTCTACGCGGGGACCTGGTTCAAATCCTCCGTCGCCACCTCCATCGGGGGCCTGCCCCTTCTGGCCGGCGTGACCCTCTCCGTCCTCTCCTCCTCCCTGCTGGTCCTCCTGCCCGCTTCGATCCTGGGAGGCCTCATCTTCGGTCCCTTCCTGGCAGCCCTCTATGACATGATCATGCGGGGCCTTCGGGATTCGCCGGGCAGATGGGGCAGAAGCTACAAAAAAGGCCTTGCCCAGAACTGGAAGGAGGCCCTCCTTCCCGGTGCTCTGACAGGCCTTGTGTTTGGCGTCTATGTATTTATGGCTTATATCATGTTCTGGGGCGGGGGCAGCTTTACCCTGACCACCCTCCTCTTTTTTGTGATTTCCCTCTATGTCTTTCTCCTCGTCAGCATGCTCCTCTGGCCCCAGCTGGTCCTTTTCTCCCAGCCGGCCTCCGTCAGCATCCGCAACGGGATCCTCTTTACTGCCAAATACATGTGGCGGGTCCTGGGCGCCGCCCTGGTGAAGCTCCTCTTCGTCCTGGTCATCGCCCTCTTCGCCCCCTGGACCGTGATCCTGATTCCTTTTATCGGCCTCTGGTTCCCCATCTTCCTGTCCGAGCTCATCATCTATGAGCCCCTCAACCAGGAGCTGGCCATTGAAGAAAGCATCCGGAAAAAGGAGGAAAACGAAGCCCCCGCGCTGGAGGAGGAAGCTTAAGGGCCGATCTCCGCAGGGCTCTCCGAAACCACAAGGCGGGCCAGGACCTCCTGCATCCTTGCGGCAAAGGCCGCATGGCCTGCTCTGGAGAAATGGACGTCGTCAAAGGTCATATGGATCTGCCAGAGGGCAGTATCCGCAAAATAAAGGCCCAGGTCGGCGGCCGCCTGCCTGTAGACCCCGGCCAGGCCCCTGGAGGCCTCCAGAAGGACTCCCTCCTCCCTGTCATCCGCCAGATCCAGCAGCGGCGGGGACAGGAGGAGGGTCTTTTTTTCGCCCTCCTTGAAGCAGCGAAGGCCCGGAACCAGGCTGTAGAGGTCCCGCAGTCTCTTTCCCACCCTTTCGGCCGAGGGATGCCACATACAGGCCAGGTCATTGGTCCCCAGCATGATGACCAGGATATCGCAGTCCCTGTGCCTCTCCAGGGTATATTCCAGGTCCCGGCAGGCACTCTGGCTGTGGGGGATCTCCCGTCCGTTCAGCCCCCGGTTGACGATTTCATAACCGGGCAAAGCGTCCAGGATGCCGGTCCATCGGACATCCTTTGGCAGCTGCTCCGGGGCTCCCATCCGGGGATCGAAGCCGTAGGTATTGGAATCTCCATAGCAAAGGACCTTATAAACTCTCTGTCCCATCGTATCTCCTCCTATGTGACAAAAGCGGACGCCTCCCGGCGCCCGCTTCCAATCTGCCTGCCGGCTTACCGGGCGGGCTTTTCTTCTCTTTATTCTGCTTTTGTTGCTTCAGGTTCTGTTATTTCAGCTTCTGTCTTTTGCACTTCCGCTTTTACTTCCTGTGCAGGATCTGCGGCTGCAGGCTCCTTCCCTGCCGGGGCGGGCCCTGCTCCTTTGGCCTTCTCTTCAGGCGCTGCGGCAAGCTTTTCTTCTTCGGCCCGGGCAGCTTCTTTGCCCTTTTCCTTTGCAGGCGAAGCCGCCTTCAGGGCTTCCTCCTCCTTCTGCGCAGGGGCCGGTGATGCTGCATGTGCAGCAGCTGCTGCATTTGCTGCAGTTGCTGCATTTGCTTTCTCAGCCTCCACCCGGTCGGGGCGGGGCTTTCTGGCATGGCCCTGGCCATGTCCCTGTCCCTTTCCGGCTCCGTTTTGGGGCCTGCGGACAGGCTTTTTCTTCTTGTCATGATAGAACAGCTTCCCGATGGCTCTGACCAGGGGCACATAGAGGGCTACCAGAGTCAGGCCCAGCAGAACGCCGCCCAGGATGTCCGTAAACCAGTGGACGCCGGACAAGAACCTTGTCAGCACGGTCAGGATGCCCAGGGCCAGAAGGATCCGCTGGTTCCTTACCCGGCGTTCCCTGTTGCGGTCCCGGAAATTGAGCTGGAGGGCCGCCGTCAGATAGACGGTCATGCCCAGCATGGAGTGGGAGGAAGGATAGGAGGCTTCCAGCTCTCCGTCCATCAGCATGGGCCTGTAGTTCAGGACCACCACCTCAAAGAGAATATAGGCAAGGCCCAGAAGCACGTAGATGACGAAGGAACCCAGCACGTCCGGCCCGATCTTGAGGATGTTCTTCTTGCGGATAATGTCCCGGATGGCCACCGCCACGTTGATGCCGGGAATAATGAAGCAGACATATCCCAGGATCTTGGACAGGACATAGAAAAGGTCGTTGTAGGCCAGATGCTGCTGGAAGAAGCGGTTTACCGTGGCAAAGCCCACCTCCGAGCCGCCGGGCCCGATGGGCTTAAAGTCCACCATGGCCACAAGGAATGTATAAACGCAAAATAAGATCAGCATGATCACAGGCTGCCTGAAAGATGCTTTTCTGGTATTCATATCTATATAAAAGTCCCTTCACTGTTCAGATGATTACAACATAAATAATAATAACACAATCTCTCCCGGAAAGGTAGGAGGCGCATTATGTTAAACCAAAACCTTCGGACAAAGGCTCTTTTTAATCCAGGAGGCTCCTGGCCCAGGACAGATGCCCGTCCATAAAGGCCCTGGGGAAGGGAAAGACCTTCTCCATCCCGTCGAAATTCACCCGCATGCGCAGGCTCTTTTTGCCCTCGTAGAGGTCCATGACCAGGCCGATCCCCCAGGCGCTGTGACGGACATAGACCGGCCCTCCCTGACTCTTTTTGTATTCCTGATAAAAGCGGCCGGCTTCCTCCCTGCGCAGGTCTTCCTTCAGATCCCGCATAAAGGAGGATTCCTTTCCGCTCCCCAGAAGAAAGAGGGAATCCGCGGCCCGGGTCATGGACACATAAAAGAGCCGTCTTTCCTCCTCGGTCTCCTCCGGGGATTCTGCATTCTTATGGGGGACAAGGTCCTGGTTGACGTCGATCACAAAGACGCACTTCCACTCCAGGCCCTTGGCCTTGTGCATGGTGGTCAGCGCGACCCCCTCGGGGTTCTTTGGTATGGCGGAGGCCTTGATCCGGGCCGCTGCATCCATGGCGTAGTCCAGCCAGTCCTGGATGGTCTTGAAGGTCCTGGCGTCCGCCTCCATCTGGGCAAAGTCGCCCAGGAGGGCTTCGGCGTCCAGCTTTCTGTATTCGGCATAGGACCGGATGTAGTCGTCATAGCCGATCCCGCCCGTCTCCGATTTCAGGGCCTCAAAGACCCTGATGGGCGGATCAGTGGGCCGAAGGACCGCAGGCCCAAAGGCCTTCATCCAGGCCGTCAGGGAGTCCCTGGCCGCCTCATATTTCCAGTAGGCGTCCTTTTTCAGATAGGAGGCCGCCCGGAGCATGGCGGAAAGGGAATAGGGGCAGTTTCGGAAGTATTCCTCCTTGAGATAGCGGGAGGGACGGTTGAGCACATAGAGCATGCCGCCGGGGCCCGCCTGGCCCAGGGAAAGAGTTATGTAGGTCCGGATTCCTTCAAAGACCCAGCCCTCATAGATGGACCGGAAGGCCTCGGTGGAATAAACGGGAATATTTGCCTTCATCAGGGCCGCTGCGGGAAGCTGGGCCTGTCTGCCCGTCCGGAAAAGCACCGCGATCTGGCGGGGGGCAAGGCCCTTTTTCATGGCAGCCTGGATGCAGGTCACCAGGTAGTCCATCTCCTCGGCCCTTCCGTCGAAGTGCTGAAAGACCACCTGTCCTTCCACGCCCTCTTCTCCTCTGCTGGAGATGAACTCCTTCTGATAGCGGGCTCTGTTATGGGCGATCACCAGGGCCGCCCTGTCCACGATCCGGGCCCCGGATCTGTAATTGACGGACAGATGCACGACCTTGCAGCCGGGAAAGTCCTCTTCAAAGCGGAGCATGATCTCGGGCCTTGCGCCCCGGAACATGTAGATGGACTGGTCGTCGTCCCCCACCACGCAGAGGTTCTTTCTGTCCCCGGCCAGAAGATAGAGGATATCCTTCTGGAGATTGTTGGTATCCTGGTACTCGTCGCACTGGATATAGCGAAAACGGTCCTGCCACCTGGCAAGGATCTCCGGATCCCGGAGGACCTCCCTGCACTGGATCAGCATGTCGTCAAAGTCGATCTTATGCTGCTGGTCCCGGAAATCATCATAAAGGCGGAGCAGGTCCCGGAAGACCCTGCCGGGACATTCCTCCGGTTCATAGGTCTCCGGATCCAGGTCGTTGTTGCGCACAACGGAAAAATGCGTCATCACCGCCTGGGTCAGCTCCCAGGGGTCGTTGACCCAGCTCATGCGGGAAATATGCTGGTAGAGAAAGCGGCGCTTTTCCTCCTCCTTCAGGATATCGCCGGGGCCATAGAGCCCTTCCTCCCGGAGGATCCCAAAGCAGAGGGAATGAATGGTCATGAAATGGGCGCGGGCCTCCCGGCCGAAGACCTTCTGATAGTAGGACTTCATCCGGGCCGCCGCCGCATTGGTAAAGGTCACTGTCAGGATCGAGGCGGGATCGATCCCGCACTCTGTCATATAGCGGACCCTGTGGATCAGGGTCGTGGTCTTGCCGGACCCCGGGCAGCTGATGATGATGAGGGGCCCTTCCACTGTATGGACCGCCTCCAGCTGAGCAGGATTCATGGATATCATAGGTATTCTCCGAAATAATCAGTTCAGAACTCTTCGGGCTCTTTCCCCGTCGTAGACCACCTGCCCGGCATGCTCGGCCTCGATGTGGTAGAGGGCGTTGGCGGCCAGGTGCTCGGCGGCCTGCTCCAGGTCCCGGATGCCCGTGGTGCCTCTGCAGTACTCGATCACCGCCTCCAGGGCCTCGTCCGTAATGACGCATTCCTCCTCCCGCATGCCGATCCTGGCCAGGACCTTGGGGAAGGAGAAACGGCGGAAGATGGTCTTTTTCTCTTCGTCCGAATAGTCGGGGATCTCAATGACGGCAAAACGGGACAGAAGGGGGGTGGAAATCTGGTCCTTGAAGTTGGCCGTGGCAATGGGATAGACCCCGCCGGTGGGGATATTGCATTCAATGTAGTTGTCGGTAAAGCCCAGATTGTCCAGAAGGGTCAGAAGGACATCGGCGGGATTGCCGCTGCCCTTGCCGGCCGCCGCCTTGTCCAGCTCGTTGATGATAAAGACCAGGCTG
>CAMOUD010000149.1 GCA_946626215.1 uncultured Lachnospiraceae bacterium | reverse complement strand
GAAAGGGCGGAAAGAACAGGGAAAACATAGACAGGGAAAGAAGACAGCCGGGGGCCTGAAGGTCCCCGGCTGTCTGCCTCTGTATGGTGCTTTCTCTGCGGCCTTATCTGCCTCTTTTTCCGTCCTCTTCCGCCTTACTCCAGGTTCAGCCGCCTGTCCAGGAGGATCCAGGCGAGGGCAAAGAGGACGCCCGCCTCGAGCAGGTTCTGGAGGGAGGCGATGGCCCCGATCATGACGCTGCTGAATTCTCCGCCCATGAGGGTCTCCATGTTGAAGAAGGTCCAGAAGCCTGTTCCGCCGGCAGCAAGGCCGAAGGAGGTCAGGAGCATGGTCAGCAGGGTCTCCGCGAAGCCCAGGCCGATGTAGGCGCCCACGGCTCCGATCAGCCGGTGATTGGTCACCTGGTGGCCGATGGCAATGGCGGCGTAGATCTTCATGATCGTGGCCAGGATCGAGGTGATCCCCATGGCCAGGCCGATCAGGATGGTGGACGGGACGAAGGTGATCCCTTCATAGAGATCCTTCAGGTCTGCCAGGAGGCCGGCCAGGCCGTAGTCCGGTATCAGGGCCGCCATAAGGACGGTTCCCAGGACCATGGACAGGAGGGCCGAAAGGCCTGAAAGGATGGTCCAGAGCAGGCCCGAAAGGGCCCTTCCCGCGATGTGCTCGGCCGTGGAGACAGGCAGGGCGAACATCAGGTATCCCTGGTTCCCCAGGAAGTTCTTATAAAAACGCAGGGCGATCATCACAAAGGTCATGACCGCGGCGGCCACGATCAGGCCCGCGTAGAGCATGCCCAGGGTAATGACCAGGGCTCCCACGGGGCCGCCCTCCTGGTCGATGGCAGCGGGGTTGCTGATGATGAACCTGCCGGTCAGGGCCAGCAGGATGGTCACGCCGGCCATGGCGGCGTAGATGGGCAGGAGCACACGGCCGATGGCCTGGTTCTCGTACTTAAATATCTTTCCAGTCATTTCTCTATCCTCATAAACGCCTGATGGAAGACAGGCTCATTTCAATACGCGAATGTCTCTCTGAAATATGTATCCAGGCTCTTGCCGGTCCTCTCCCGGATGGCGTCGCAGCTGTCAAAGAGCAGGACCCTGCCCTCCCGGATGAAGATGGCCTCGTCCAGGATCGATTCCACATCGGAGATCAGGTGGGTGGAGATCAGGACCATGGCCTCTTCGTCGTAGTTGCTGATGATGGTCCGGAGGATATAGTCCCGGGCCGCCGGGTCCACGCCGGCGATGGGCTCGTCCAGGAGGTAGATCCTGGCGCGGCGGCTCATGGTCAGGATCAGCTGGACCTTTTCCCGGGTGCCCTTGGACATCTTTTTGAGGCCCATGGAAAGATCGATGCCCAGGTTCTCCAGCATCCCCACGGCCCTTTCCCTGTCAAAGTCCTCATAAAAGTCCTGGTAGAAGCCAAGCAGGCCCTCCACGTTCATGTAGTCGGGCAGGAAGTCCCTGTCCGGCAGGTAGGAGATGATCTCCTTGCTCTCTGCCCCGGGGGCCATGCCGTCGATCAGGATCTCGCCCGAGGTGGGCTGGAGGAGCCTGGCGGCCAGCTTGATCATGGTGGTCTTGCCGCTGCCGTTGGGGCCGAGCAGGCCTACGATCCTGCCGGGGACCAGCTCCAGGTTGACGCTGTCCAGGGCCGTCACAGGCCCGAACTTCTTTGTAAGGTTCCTGCATTCCAGTATATTGCTCATTCCTTCCTCCCTGCCGCCGGTTCGCGGCCTTCCGTTTCTGTCCATTCCCTGACCGCGGTCAGGATCTCTTCATCCTTCATGCCAAGGCCCCTGAGCTGCCGGAACAGCTCCCCGATATGGGCCTGGCTCAGGCTCTTCCGAAGGTCCTTCAGCTTTTCCGTATCCTCTGTCACATAACGGCCGCTGGTCCGGACGGAATAAAAATATCCTTCCCGCTCCATCTCAGCAAAGGCCCTCTGCATGGTGTTTGGATTGACGCCTGCCTCCAGGGCCATCTCCCTGACCGTGGGCACCCTGGATCCTGCCGGATAGGTCCCCGAGGCAATGCCCGCCTTCATGATCGATACGATCTGCTGATAGATCGGAACGCCAGGCTTATAATTCCATGCCATGTTTCCTCCTCTTCCGCCGGCCGGCCCATGGCCGGCCCCTGTATGTGTTTTGCTGCTTCCTGCAGGTATGTACCATTGTGTTATTGTACTGTTGTACTACTTGCTTAATACAATAATACCACCCTTCTTTTTCCTGTCAACCTCTTTTTCAGATTTTTCCTGCCCTCTTTCCTTCCGGCCGGGGGACAAAAAAAGCCCGGGCACCCGGACCGCCTTATCGGCAGCCCGGATGCCCGGTTATGGTGAGAGAAAGAAGTTATAAGCGATTCAGTTTGCTGATCAGACGGCTTCCACGTTCCTTGTGGCTACCACGTTGACGCCGGTCCCGGCCACGTCCTCCACCAGGACATCGCCGATCTTGACGGGAGCCTTGACCGCGGCGTGGTTGATGACCTTCATGCACTCAAAGATCTTGTCCTTGGGAATGTTGGACGCGGTCTTGCAGGGGACGCGGGGAAGCTTGCCGCCGGAGATGTAGACCGTGCTGGTCACAGTCCTTTCCGGATGCAGGACCTCGTTCCTGGCATACTTATCACCGATGGCGCAGGTGTTCCCCTTTACGGAGAGGATCTCCTCGCCCTCAAATTCTACTGTAATCTGGCAGCCCATGGGGCAGCCGATACAGGTCAGATTTCTTTTTTCCATAACTGTTTGCCTCCAATGAATCACGATTGCGGATCAGCTCATGACCAGGTCGTACGCTTATTCAGCTTCGATCTTGATCGTGATCTTCTTTAATCCGTCATGTTCTGCCAGTTTCTTTTTCTGCAGGATGACCTGTTCCATTTCGCCGGGTGCCATGATCTTTTTCTTTCTGTGCTGGACCCGTTCGTCATCGAAATAGACGCTGACGAAGGCATTCTGATAGACCGCGCCCACGCGGAAGCGGACTGTCAGCAGATCTTCCATCCGATCCAGGTTGATGGTGGAAGGGACCGTATAACGGGCGCCGTCAGTGGCCGCGATCTCGATGACCTGGCCTGCCTCGGCATCCTTGCAGCCGTCCTTGATGTATCTGGCCGCGTTGGCGCCGGCTTTCCTGGCTTCCTCGGACACATAGTCCACCAGGTCATGCACGTGCAGGACGTTGCCGCAGGCAAAGACGCCGGGGATGTTGGTCTCGAGGGACTCATTGACGACGGGGCCGTTGGTGATGGGGCTCATCTCGACGCCCGCGCTCCTGGACAGCTCGTTCTCGGGGATCAGGCCGCAGGACAGAAGCAGGGTATCGCAGGTATAGCGCTCCTCAGTGCCGGGGACGGGCTTGCCGTTCTCGACTCTGGCAATGGTAACAGCCTTGACTCTCTCTCTGCCTTCGATGTCAACGACCGTATGGGAGAGCTTGAGCGGGATTCCGAAGTCATCCAGACACTGGACGATGTTCCTCTTCAGACCGCCGGAATAAGGCATGAGCTCGGCAACGACCTTGACGGTGGCGCCTTCCAGAGTCATACGGCGGGCCATGATGAGGCCGATATCGCCGGAACCCAGGATGACGACTTCATGGCCGGGCATGTAGCCTTCGATGTTGACCAGCCTCTGGGCGGTACCGGCGCTGTAGATGCCGGCGGGCCTGTAGCCGGGGATGTTGAGGGCCCCTCTGGGCCTCTCTCTGCAGCCCATGGCCAGGATGACGGCGCCTGCCTGGATCTGGAACATGCCGTCTGTCCGGTTCATGGCTGTCACGATCTTGTCATGGGAAATGTCCATGACCATGGTGTGGAGCTTGTATTCAATGCCCAGCTCGTAGACCTTCTCAATGAAACGATAGGCGTACTCGGGACCGGTCAGCTCTTCCTTGAAGGTATGGAGACCGAAGCCGTTGTGGATGCACTGGTTGAGGATGCCGCCCAGCTCGTTGTCACGTTCCAGGATGAGAATGCTCTCGATGCCGCTTTCTCTGGCGGAAACGGCTGCCGCCAGACCTGCCGGGCCGCCGCCTACTATAACAATATCATACGATTTCATATTTATCCTTTCTGCCGCGCCAAAGGCACGCGCTGCTCTGAGGAAACTCCCCGGTCAGGCTTGCGCTTCCCCTTCCGAAAAGCTTTCTCCTATCCGCTTGTCTTCCGGAGGCGGGCGTTACTCCTTTTCCACCTCTTTGGACTTGCCGGTGAGCAGAGTGCTCCGGCCGCCCAGCTTGGTCAGCTTCTCATAGGGAATGCCCAGCTCTCTGTTCAGGATCTCCATGGAACGAGGCGTGCAGAAGCCGGCCTGGCATCTGCCCATGCCTGCTCTGGTACGGCGCTTGATGCCGTCCAGGGACCTGGCGCCCAGAGGCCTGTGGATGGCATCCAGGATCTCGCCCTCCGTGACATATTCGCAGCGGCAGATGATGTTGCCGTATGCAGGATTCTTCTTGATCAGCTCATTGCGCTCTTCCAGGGACAGGTCGCCGGGATGCAGGACGCCCTTTCTGGTGGCGATCCAGTCTTCCTTCTCCTCCAGGCCCATCAGGTCCTTCATCAGGCCGCCGATGTACTCGCCGATGGCGGGGGAAGAGGTCAGGCCGGGAGACTCGATGCCGGCGCAGTCGATGAAGTGAGGAGCGTCCTCGACTTCACCCAGGATGAATTCATGGTGGTCCTCGTGGGCGCGGAGGCCTGCGAAGGAGGTGATGACCTTGCGGATGGGCAGGTTGCGGACATGGTCATTGGCCTTGGCGATCAGGTCGGCAATGCCGGCCGCCGTGGTATTGACGCCTTCCTTGTTCTCGATGTCCACCGCGGTGGGGCCTACGATCAGGTTGCCGTGGATGGTCGGGGAGACCAGGACGCCCTTGCCCAGTTTGGTGGGCTGAGGGAAGATGGTGCAGGACACATGGCCGCCGACTTCCTTATCCAGGAGGCAGTAGTCGCCTCTTCTGGGGGTGATATGGATCTTTTTGGCGGAGACCATGTTGTGGAAATAGTCGGCATAGAGGCCGGCCGCGTTGACCACATACCGGGTCTTGTATTCGCCGTTATTGGTGCGCAGCTTCCAGATCTCGCCGTCGCGGTGGAGCTCTTCCACCTCGGTATTGAAGAAGAAGTCCACGCCGTTCATGGCCGCGTTCTCAGCCATGGCGATATTGAGCTCGAAGGGGCAGATGATGCCGCTGGTGGGCGCGTAGAGGGCTGCCACCACGTTGTCGGACAGGTTGGGCTCCATCTCCAGGCATTCTTCCCTGTTCAGGATCCTCAGTTCCTTGACGCCGTTGGCAATGCCGCGGTCATAAAGTTCCTGCAGGCCGTCTTTGGCCTCCTCGTGGATGCAGACGACCAGAGCGCCGTTCCTCTTGAAGGGGATGTCCAGATCTCTGGCCAGGTCGCCCATCATCACGTTGCCGCGGACATTCATCTTGGCCATGAGGGAGCCTTCCGCCGCGTCAAAGCCGGCATGCACGATGGCGCTGTTGGCCTTGGAGGTACCGCAGCATACATCCTCATATTTTTCCAGGACACAGACATTCAGCTTATAGCGGGACAGCTCTCTGGCTACCGCGGAACCGGTCACGCCTGCGCCTATGATAATAACATCGTATAACACGTGCTCATCTCCTTTCAGGATTGGTCTGTTCATCGCCTTTCTGATGAGACAGAAAAGAGGCAGACAATCCATGAACAAAGAGGCGGAGGATCATGGTATATCCGCCGCCTCTCTATTATCTCATGCGTTTCAGTGATTCAGTTTGTCTGGTGCCGGGCCCGGAAGGGACCGGCTTTTACAGGCCGATCAGTGGATCGCCATGTAAAGCAGGGAAGCCACGATAGAGCCGCAGATGGGAGCTACTACCGGAATCCAGCCGTATGCCCAGTCGGGATCCTTCTTGCCGAAGT
>CAMOUD010000148.1 GCA_946626215.1 uncultured Lachnospiraceae bacterium | reverse complement strand
AATGGACAATGAGGTCTGGTCCGTCGCGGACGACCTGCCCTCCTTTCTGCGCCTGATCCTTTCAGGGGCGGCCATAGAGGAAACAAGGCTGACAGACCAGGGGGAACAGGGATAAGGATCCGGACCGCCCTGCAGAAAGGAGCCGGGGAGCATGATCTACATCATTCGTCACGGAAAAACAAAGATGAACCAGGCCCGCCTCCTCCAGGGCAGGACCGATCTCCCTCTGGATGAGGAGGGGATCGCCCAGGCCAGGGAGGCGGCGGAAAGGCTTTCTGGGATCCGGTTCTCCCATGTCTATTCCAGCCCCCTGGAAAGGGCCAGGCAGACAGCTCAGATCGTGGCCCCCTATGCCAGGCCAGTCCTGGACACGCGCCTGATCGAGATGGACTACGGCCCCTATGAGGGGACGGACCTTCGCCGCCTGCCGCCGGAGCTGACGGAGTTCTTCCGGGATTTTGTCCATCATCCGGCCCCGGCGGGCATGGAGCCCCTTTCCGATGTGGTAAAAAGGGCCGGTTCCTTTCTGGAGGAGATCGCTCCCCTCGGGGGAGATATCCTGGTCTCCACTCATGCCATTGCCATGAAGGGCCTGCTGGAATATCTGACGCCCTCCTCCGGGGGCAGCTACTGGTCCCGGTTCATCGGGAACTGCGCCATATACGCGGCGGAAAACAAAGACGGCCGGATCGGACTTCCGGCGGAGCTGTAAAGACATAGTGCCAATCGAAGAAGAGCAGGAGACAAAGGAATGAGAAAAGACCAGACCCATGCCGGGCATACCGGACAGGAGGCAGGACCTGTCAGACACAGCCACCACCATGATCCGGAGGAAAAAAAGCGGCAGCTCAACCGGATCTCCCGGGCCATCGGCCATCTCAACCACGTCAAGGGCATGATCGAGGACGACGTGGACTGCGCGGATGTCCTCATGCAGCTGTCGGCGGTCAACGCGGCCCTGCGGGGCCTGGGCAAGCAGATCATCAGCGAGCACATGACCCACTGCATCAGCCATGCCATCGAGGACGGAGACATGACGGCCGTGGAGGACTTCCAGAAGGCCGTGGATAAGTTCATCTGACGCGGAGCTTGTCCGGGATTTCCCGGAGCCTGCAGGATTTTGGAGGGGCAGGGACGCTCCGGAGGCCATCTGCTAGTATCAGTACAGAAGAGGAGCCCCGGCAGGGGCTGCGGAGAGAGACAGGGCGTTTTCGGATATTTCGGAAAGGACGGGATACGGCATGGTCATTAAGAGCAAACGGACATCCTACGGCCTGATCGAGGTCAGGACCTCCAGCGTGCTGGGCTGGTACTGCCTTTATATCAACGGCGAGATCAAGGAGCATTCCGCGGATAAGGCTTTTATCCTGAAGCAGTATGACAAATACTGAAGGGCAGGAGGCCGCAGCGCGGAAATGAGTTCCTGAACAACTGAACAAGATGGAAATCCGCGAAAAGCGGAACGAAAGACCCGTCCGGGTCTGACCTGAAGGAAGGCCAGGCCCGGACGGGTCTTTCATTTCTGTGCTTTTATGCCGCTGCAGGGCCCTCAGGGGCTCCTGTCAGTGCAGGACCAGGTAGAGGATGACGGAGACCAGGGTGCTGGTCAGGCCGATGACGGCTTCGAAGGGGATCAGCTTCATCCTGTCGCCGATGGAAAGGTTGACCGCGCCGCCGGTGGCGTGGAAGAAGGAACCATGGGGCAGGGAATCCAGGACAGTGGCGCCCGCGTGGATCATGGCTGCTGCCGCCAGGCCGGAAACGCCGTTGGCCATGAGGGCCGGAGCGAAGGTCTGACCGGCTACGGTGGCGCCGGCTGTGGTGGAGGCAGTGGCCGCGGCCATCAGGACACCGGCCAGAGGAGCCAGGACGAAGGCGGGCATGTTCATGGCTTCCAGGAGGGCAGTCACATCCGTCTGGAGCTGGGAAGCCTTGATGATGCCGGCGATGGTGCCGGTACCGATCAGAAGGATGGAGACGCCGACGACCTTGCTGAGGCCGAATTCCATGTATTCGATGCAGTTCCGGATCCTGCCGGTGGCGATCATGCTGATGAAGCCGCCCACAGGAAGGGCGATCAGGGGATCGATGGCAATGCCGGCGATGGGCCGGAGGGCCAGCATGATGATGACGACCACGGGGCCCAGGACAGCGGGAAGGAAGCCGGGAAGGTCCCTGCTGCCGGAAGTTTCCAGGTCGGAGGCGCTGATGGCGTCTCCCTTTTTGCCGGACAGGAGAGAGGCAAGGAGAATGGCAACGACAAGCGCGCAGAGGGCGGGAACGATGTTGCGCATCATAACAGCGGTCAGGTCCTGGGAAAAGGCCTCGGAGACCGCGATGGTGTTGGGGTTGGGGGAGATGATGTTGCCGGCCTTGCCGCCGCCGATCATGGCGATCAGGATCCCGCTCTTGGAGAGGTTGGCCCTCTTGCCGATGGCAAGGGCGATGGGGGCAACGGTGATGACAGAGATGTCGATGAAGACGCCTACGGCACAGATGATCATGGTAGCAATGGCGATGGCCGCGACGGCTCTCTTTTCTCCCAGCTTTTCCACAATGGTCTCAGCGATCTTTTCCGCTGATCCTGTCTTGATCAGGGCGCCTGCCAGGATACCGCTGGTCAGGATCCTCAGGACGGAGGACATCATGGAACCCGCCCCGCTGACCATGGTGCTGACAGTACCGGCAAGTCCGCCGCCGCCGATCAGGCCGCCGATCAGGGCGCCCAGGATCAGGCTGTAGGAGGGCTGGACCTTTTTGATGATAAGAACGATAGCAATAACAAGGCCGATCAGAGCCCCCGCTGTTGTGAATTGTACTTCCATTATTCTGTTTTACCTCTTTCTGGTGGATCTTAAAATCTTTGGTGCTTCTATGGCCTTTCAGCCCTGCATGCGCATGCCTGCCCGGACCATGCGGAACATCCGGATGGCTCCTTTGTAATAGAGGTCCTCCGCCTCTTCCAGCGCCTGGGAGAGGGGCATGGGCCCGTCGACGGTAGTCATGATGGAGTCGATGCCGTGCTCATAGATCTGGTCATAGCCCTGGCCCAGGCCGCCGCAGAGGGCAACAACGGGGATGTCCTGCTTCTTTGCCCTGTCGCCTACGCCCTGCATGACCTTGCCGAAGCAGCTCTGCCAGTCGGTCCTGCCTTCGCCGGTCACGACCAGGTCGGAGCCCTTCAGGAGGCTGTCAAAGCCGATCAGGTCCAGGACGGTCTCGATGCCGGACTTCATCTCAGCGCCCAGGAAGATCTTCAGGGCCGCGCCAAGGCCGCCTGCGGCCCCGGTGCCGGGGGTCTCGTCGGGGTTGACGCCGAACTCGCGGATGATGACGTCTCTGTAGTTGCACATGCCCTTCTCCAGGCGGTCCAGGATCTCAGGAGTGCCGCCCTTCTGCTTGCCGAAGGTATAGGTCGCGCCGTCCTTGCCGCAGAGCGGATTTGTCACGTCGCACATGACGGTGAAGCGGGCCTTTCTGGCGCGCTCGTCCAGACCGGACATATCGATGTGGGCGACCTTCTCCAGGGAAGCGCCCTTGCCCTCCAGGACGTGGCCGTCCTGATCCAGGAACCGGACGCCCAGGGCGGAGGCAAAGCCCATGCCGCCGTCGTTGGTGGCAGAGCCGCCGATGGCGATGGAGATGTCCGTAAAGCCGGCCTCCAGGGCTGCCAGCACCAGCTCGCCGGTTCCGATGGTGGAGGTGTTCAGGGGGTTCCGCTTGTCCTCCGGGACCATGGGAAGGCCGGAAGCCTGGGCCATTTCCAGAACGGCCTCGGTCTCGCTGAGCTTTCCATAGTAGGCTTTTTCGGGCTCCATCAGGGGACCGTGGACCGTCGCAAAGAGCTTTTTGCCGTGTCTGGCCAGGATCACCGCGTCGGTGGTGCCTTCGCCGCCGTCTGCCACGGGAACGCCCAGGGTCTCGCAGGGGCCGAAGACTTCATGGGCCGCCTTTGTCAGGAGCTCCACGGTCTTCTGGCTGGACAGGGTGCCCTTGAAGGAATCGGATGCAAATACTAGTTTCATGTGTGCCCTCCTTTTTTGTGTTCTTGTGGGATGTTTGTTTTTTGGTCTAATGTGTCTGATTGACTGTTTTTTGTGACTTTTTCTGTGCTTTCGGCTTTTTCTTTTGTTCTGTACCCATTATAAGAGATAGAGAGGGAGTTTTGACAGACAGTTATGACATAGAAAGAACGCAGGAAATTGTGTCGAAGACACAAAACCTGCGTTCTGAATTTCTGTCCTGCCTGCTGGACGCCGTCCTGGGGCTCAGTGGGCCAGATAGAGATAGAGATGTTCCCACCGGCTCCGGTCCTCCGGGTTCTCCAGAGGGTCTCCCCCCAGAAGGTCCTTGGCCCTGTTGTAGCGGTAGGTCATGGTGTTCTTGTGGATATAGAGGCTTTTGGCTGCCCGGGTCAGGTTGTAGTTGGCTTCCTCCAGGGCCCCGATGATTTCTGTCAGCTGGCTGCGGGTCTCCCGGTCCAGGATCGTATCATAGACCTGATAGATGGACTGGAGCTCCTGACGGGGCAGGAGGGTCCGGAAATACTCCCGGATATAGTCCGTAAAAAAGACCAGGCTCCCGGGGGATTTCACATGGGTCTCCAGCCAGCGGCAGTGCCGGTAGGCGTAATAGTACTGGGAAAAGCCGGACTGGAGGGTGCCGATGTAAAATACAGGATCCGCGCCTTTTCTCCTCAGCCAGGCCTCAAGGGAAGACAGGTAGGCGGCCAGGACCTCCCGGCATTCGGTCAGGCCCCGTTTCCGGTCCGGGCGGACGGTCTTGAAGACCAGGAGATGGTCCTCGTCCAGGACAAAGCTCAGGTCCTGCTGCCAGTGGCCCTTTCCCTGCCGCAGCCTTTCCAGGGCCAGGTCGGGGTCGATGCCGGCCGCCTTTTTCCCGGGCCTGTTCAGCCGGCAGAGGATGGGGACCCGGATCAGGGCCTCGTTATAGTCCAGCTGCCGGGCGATGCCCCGGAGCTCGGAGAGGTCCGCGTCCCGGGTCTGGGTCAGGAGGGTCAGGAAGTGCTCCTTCCGGCTCCGTCTCAGGCGGAGCGCCTCCTGCTGCTTTTCGAACCGCAGCATGGTCTCCATGGCCATCCGGGTCAGCAGGGCCACGTCCCGGATGGCGTCCGGATCACCGGTGACGCCCACGACGCCTTCCCGTTTTCCCTCCAGGGTGATGGCCATGTTGATGCCGGGGAGGACACCGGGAAAGGCTTTGTCATCCCGGACCACGATCACGTCATTCCCGCCCCGTATGATCCTGGCGGCGGCCTCATGGTAGGTCCCGATCCGGTCCGGGTCCCGGCTGGCGATGATGATCCCCCGCTCATCCATGATATTGATGTTGAAGTTGGTATTCTCGGCCACCTGTTCAATGAACCTGCGGGCCAGTTCCGGTTCGATCATGGCTTGCCTCCTCTGGTGCTGACAGCCTGCTGCAAGACCATTATAGCAGATGGAGGGGGAGGAGAGGGACAGAGGAAGGGGGAGGGATGGGACAGGACCCTGTCAGAGGGGAAGAAGTTTTTGCCTCGGTTTTGTATCCCCCCACCCCGCTTCTGAAACAGGGAGATCTGTGATTTAATGAGATAAAGTGAGAAGCAGCCTGCTCCCTGCAGCCGCTTCAGTCCTTTCAGGAGGTACATACATGCACATTCCGGAGAACTACCTTTCCCCTGTGACCTGCGGCGTCATGACGGCGGCCATGGTCCCCGTCTGGGCCCACGCTGTCAAAAAGATCCGGGTCGAGCTGGACGCGGACCGTCTGCCCCTGGTGGGGGTCGGCGCGGCCTTTTCCTTCCTGGCCATGATGTTCAACGTGCCCCTGGTGGGCGGGACCACCGGACACGCGGTGGGAGGGACCCTGGCGGCCCTGCTGTTCGGGCCGGACGCGGCCTGTCTGGCCGTATCGGCCGCCCTCCTTCTCCAGGCCCTGATCTTCGGGGACGGAGGGATCCTGGCCTTCGGGGCCAACTGCTTCAACATGGCCTTC
>CAMOUD010000147.1 GCA_946626215.1 uncultured Lachnospiraceae bacterium | reverse complement strand
AGGCGTATCCGCCGTGAAAAGGTCGGGAGAATGCAGGGCTTCCGGAACAACATAATCCCAGACGATCTGGCAGTAGGAGTCATATTCGGCGATCTTGGACCGGAGCGCTCCGTCTGCCAGGCCGGCCAGCCAGGAAGAGATCGCTACCAGCTCATACCTGCTGCTTCTTCCCTTTTCATGATTGATGAGCCTGACCTCTTCCTTGCTCCGCCTTCTGTAGCTGTCCAGGAAGACATGGGCCCCGATGGTCGTCTGTTCAACGAAAAGGTCCGGATACCCGTGCCTGGAAATGATGACCGCTTCCACCTCTCGGGCGCCGAACTCGATCAGCTTTTCTGTCCGCTTGATCTTCAGGGCCACGATTTCCGAATGAAGGTCCAGCCCGTGGTTCTTACCGGCCTTCATGATTTCCCTGGCCAGGTTCTCCATGGGGATGTGGGTCGTACCGAATTCGATTTTCTGGCTGTCTCCATCCAGAACAATGATCATTTCTTTTCTCATTGGCTTTACTCCTCAGAATCGGATCCTTCCCCCGGTACAGGGTCAGGCGCGCCTTCCAGCTGCGAGATCCTTTCCCGGATGGCAGCCTCCTCGGCCTCATAGGCCTCCAGTTCCCTTCTTGCCGCTTCCTCCAGGCTCTCCGCGTCCTCCAGGAGGGTCTTGCTCCTCAGGAAGCCCTTTCTGGCCTCTTCCGCTCTCTTCCGGGCTTCGCCGGCCTTCTGAGCCAGGGCCTCATGCTTGCGGGACATGGAGCCCAGCCGGCTCTTGAGGAGCGAAAGCTCTTCCCCGCTGAAATAGGAATCCGCCTCCCGGATGAAGGTCTCCGCCGCGGCCCGGACAGCTGTCTCCATGTACAGGACGGCCGCGGAGGTATCGTCTCCGCTTCCCTTGGCCGTCAGGTCCTGGAGGGTCTCCTTCAGGTCCTCCGGAAAGGTCTCTTTCCTGGCCGGATCCACAGCGGCCGCCAGGATCTGCCTGTAGAACTGGTACCTGCCCTCCGGGGAACCGAAGGAATCCTCTACCCCGTCGCTCCCTATGCAGCAGGCAATGACCGGCACCTCTCTGAGGTCCAGAAGGAGGTGGCGGAAGCTGTCCGCCGCGTCCGGATCGCAGATCGAGGTGGTCACGTTGGCGTAGCAGCGGTCGTCCCAGGGGACTGGCGTCTGCACTGTGTCATCTGCCAGGATCAGGTCCAGCTGGCCGTCGCCCTGCTGGATCATGAGAAGCTGGTCCTTTGTCCAGAGGGCAGCGATCAGGGTCGCCCCGTAGGCGTGCTCCAGCCTCTCCCCCTTCCGGTAGCGGTCCGCGTACCGGCCGGCGGCGGTCAGCTCCTCCTCTGTCAGAGGTTCCTTTTCCAGGTCTGCCAGGACCCGGGTCCGCCAGCCGTAGAGGATGGCGTCCGTCAGCTTCCGGACCACCATGTCCTCATGCTTGGAGGTGGGCAGGATTTCCGCCAGCCGGCTCTCCTCCTCCGTCAGGGATCCGGCAAAGATCTTCAGGTTCTCCAGGGTGCTCTCCACGGCAAAGGCGGAGCCGCGGTCCGACCGGACGCAGGTGCTGTCTCCATGGCCGTCCGATACCACCGCGATATGGTACAGTCCCCGGGGCTCCGCATAGACAGCGGACGCGTCCTGGCAGGGCGTTCCCTTCCTGAGGTGAGAGGCGCCTGTCACGGAACAGGCGAAGGAAAGGGGGATCTCTCCCTCTCCTGCCGGGAAACAGACCCTGTCAGGAGAGGAGCTCTCCGCCCCGCTCTCCGGCTCCCGGTCATGGGCCGGGGAAAGGCCTTCGTCTTCTGCTCCCTCCCTGGGAGGGACTTCCCCCGAAGAGGGGGGAGCGCTGTCATCCCGCGCGTCCTGGCCGGACCCGAACAGGCTCTTTACAAATCTATCCAGCATAGTCTTACCTTACCATTTGATGGCGCCCCAGTCGTCGTCGCCGCCGCCGTCTTCTCCTGTTCCTCCGGGGAAGAAGCCGCCGGTCTCCCCGCCTTCTGTTCCTTCTCCCGGTCTCTCCGGTTCCTTCCCTTCGGGACCGGAAGTCCTTTCTCCGTCCAGGCCGCCCAGAAGGCTGCCCAGAAGGTCGGGATCAAGTCCCTCGGGAGTCACCGTCCCGGGATCGATCCCCTCTTCCTCTACCACGGTCGAAATGATCTCGCTTCCGGTCACATCTCCGCCCGCTCCTGTGGTGGCGGACTTGCTCCGCATCATGCTGGAGGTGACAGAGGCGACCTTGAGGAGCCTGGCAAAGAGGGCCAGGTCGTTGGTCTGCACGACGGCTTCGGCGCTGCCGCAGATGTTGGCGATCATGCCCGCGTCGGCGGTGTCTCCCACGGCAAAACCGATCCTGCAGCCTCTTTTGAACCACCGGTTCCCGTTGATCTTTTCAAGAGCCTTCTTGTAATTGTCGGTGGGATGCCCGTCCGTCATGAAAATGAAGATGGGCAGGTAGGCGCCTGTCATAGACTTCATGAAGCCGTCCTGATGGAGCCTTTTGTCCAGTTCCGTCAGGGCGCCGCCGATGTTGGTGGCGCCTCCGGCCGTCAGATCGGTGTAGAGGAAGTCCTCTACATACTCAGGGCCGGCGGGGTTCATCCACTTGCAGTTGGAATTGAATTCCAGGACCGCGATCTTGAGCTGGGCGTCCGCGTTGTCCGCCGCCACGTCCTTGAGGACCTGGAGGGTCTCCTCCATGGCCGTATTCAGGGTGGCGATGGGCTGTCCGCTCATGGACCCGGAGGTATCCAGGATATAAAAGATGGTCAGTTCTCTTCTGGGGACTCCGCCCAGGGATGTAATGGAAGGCATAGCGTTTCTCCTTTACTGATATGCATATCTGCCGCTTCGGCAGCCGTTTCTGTCACCGGTCCTCCTATTTTCTGCCCAGCATCCGGATGGTCCTGTCATAGCAGGTGATCTGGATCCCCTTCTTCAGAGGGACCACGGCCTTATCCGGTACTCTGACCGCCTGGCCCAGGGATGTGACCGCGTTCAGGGGCCTCCCGGACAGGTTCTGGAAGCCCAGGGCCCTGGGGTCTCCCTTCATGGGCACGATCTGGGCCACCGCCGTCAGGGCGTCGTCCGCGTCCGCCGTGGTGACCTGGCACTTGCAGATCCTGGCCCCTCTGACGGCAGGAATGATGCTGGTCCCCAGGTCCAGGGCATAGTCCACAGGGATCTCCCGGCCGCATACATCACATCTGTTGTCCGTAAGACCTGTCAGGAAGATATCCGCTCCGCATGAGCAGGGGACGATACAGCTGTAGAAGCGGATCAGTTCCCGGATCCACTCCACCTCTGCCGGACGCCTGGCCGGCGTCTTAAGGGCATCGGCGGAAAAGCACCTGAGAAAGATGTCCCGGATAAAGCCGGGCAGGCAGGGCCAGACGGTCAGGACGTTCCTGTGAATGACAGGGTCGGGGCCGTTGACCGTATTGTCCGGATCCATGATAAAGACCGGATCCGATCCGTAGAGCTTTTCCTGCAGGGCAGGCGTCAGGACCGGGGTCAGGGACCGCTTTCCCTCCAGGGGATGCGTCAGGGTGAAGATCATGAAGAGGACCACCGCCATGGAATGCCGGTCGCTGTATTTGTTGGGCGGGTTCTTGCCTGCCACCACTTCCGGGGCCATGTAGCGGGGAGTCCCCAGGATATCCATTTTTGTCCCGTCCGGCGCGATGTTGTCCACGTCGCAGATGAGGATCTGCGCGGTCTTCGGGTTCATAAAGAAGTTGCCGTCGTTCAGGTCCCTGTAGGTAAAGCCCTTGTTGTGCAGGAGCCGGAAGGCCTGGACGATCTGCAGACAGGCGAGGATCGTATGCTTATAGGAGGGAAAGGCCTGCTTATGCAGGATGAACTGGCTGAAGTCATAAAAGCCCGCGGGCCGCAGGTCCATGACATAGCCGAAGGTCCCTCCGGTCATGGGCGTGACATCCAGAGGCCACATGAAGGCCTCATTGGGACTGCCCTTTTTCCAGTTGTCCACCATGTTCTGGTAAAAAAGCCTGGAAACATCCCTGCCTCCGAGGCGCTTATACCACTTGAGGGCCTTTTCCTCCCCCTTAAAGCGGATCTTATAGACATAGCCCTGGCCGCCCTCGCCCAGGAAATCCATGACCTCGATCCTGTTTCCCGCGAGAGTATCCAGTACCTGCCCTGTCTCCAGCTTTCCTGATTTCTGTTCCAAAGCCGCTCCTCCTTTGAATTCTCTTTTCGCGGCAGCCCCGTTTCTCCGGGCCTGCAGACAGTCGGAATCCGGTACCGTCCTCTGTCAGTTTATCATATTCATAAAATGAATAGTATGAAATGTGTCGCTGGTTCACATATTTTCCCTGCCGCCTCCGCCTTTCTTTGTGAATATTTTTATTACCCATTTGTTGATTTATCATAAATTGTGTCTTAATATAGGGTTGTTTAAGAATTTTGAGCGGAGGTTTGAATTATGTATGCCATTCTTGCATCCATTCCCATTCTGACAACGATCATCCTGATGGTCTTCTTCGGCTGGTCCGCCAAAAAGGCCCTGCCTCTGGCCTGGGCCCTGGCCTGCGTGATCGCAGCCGCGGTCTGGAAGATGCCCGCCCTGGAGCTGACTGCCCGGACCATTTCCGGCTTCATGAGCGCCTTTGAGACCATCTGCATCATTTTCGGCGCCATCCTGCTGATGAACGTCCTCAAGATGTCCGGCGCCATGCATACCATCAACCATGTCTTCTCAGGAGTCACCAGAGACGCCCGCGTCCAGTGCGTCATCATCGGCTATCTCTTCGGCGGCTTCATCGAAGGCGTGGCGGGCTTCGGCACTCCCGCCGCCCTGGGCGCTCCCATCCTGATCAGCCTGGGCTTCCCGCCCCTGGCCGCGGCCTCGGTCTGCCTGATCTATAACTCCACTCCGGTCTGTCCCGGTCCCGTAGGCGTTCCCACCCTGACCGCCTCCAGCATGGTCCGGTCCGCCGTGATCGCCCTCGGCCAGGATCCCGACGTCTTCACCCACAGACTGACCGTCTTTACCTGCATCCCCCACATGATCGGCGGCATGGCCGTCATCATCATGGGCGTGGCCGTCCTCTGCAAGGTCTTCGGCAAGAACAAGTCCTTCAGGGACGTGATCCCGGTCATCCCCTTCTGCCTCTTTACCGGCCTCGTGCTGGGCACCATCTATATCAGCATGGCCATCCTGGCCGGTCCCGAGCTGGTCTGTATGACCGCCTTCCTGGGCACCCTGGTCATCGATATCATCGCTGCCAAGAAGGGCTTCCTGATGCCTAAAAAGGTCTGGACCTTCGAGGGCGTCGAGGAGTGGGGCGAGGATGAATGGCAGGCCTCCGTCAAGGTCAGGGAAGCCAAGAATACCCATCTCCGGATCCGGTACTCTCTCCTGCCCTACCTGGTCATCTGCGTCATCCTCTTCCTGACCCGCGTTGACTTCTTCGGCATCAAGGCCATCCTGAACGCGGATCCCCTCATCCTTCATGTCCGGAACATCCTGGGCTTTGAAGGCATCAACTGGGACTTCAAGTTCCTCTACAACCCGGGCATCCTGCCCTTCATGCTGGTCGCCGTCGCCACCATCTTTGCCCATAAGGTCCCTGCCAAATACGCCAGGACAGCCATCAAGGACTCTCTCAAGCAGATCTCCGGCGCTGCCTTCGCTCTCCTTTTCGGCGTGGCCATGGTCAACATCTACCGGTTCACCAGCAGCGAGGCCATCGGAGAGGCCATTGCTTCCTCCTCCGCCGTCGCCTACAGCTACACCAACTCCAGCATGCTCTACGCCATGGCCCACGCCATCGCGGGCGCCTTCTCCGGAGCCTATGTCCTGATCGCTCCCTTCATCGGCGTCCTGGGCGCTTTCATGTCCGGTTCCTGCACCGTATCCAATACCCTCTTCGCGGGCCTTCAGTTCGAGGTAGCCACCGTCCTGGGCCTTTCCCAGGTCCTGATCGTAGCCCTCCAGAACATGGGCGGCGCCATCGGCAACATGATCTGCATCAACAACATCGTCGCGGTC
>CAMOUD010000146.1 GCA_946626215.1 uncultured Lachnospiraceae bacterium | reverse complement strand
TCGATCAGGCCGCCGCGGGCGGAGTTGACCAGCATGACATCCTGCTTCATCAGGGCGATGGCCTTGGCGTCGATGATGTGATAGGTGCCCTTTTCGCCCATGATCAGAGGAGCGTGAAGGGAGATCAGGTCGGCCTTCTGGAAGAGCTCTTCCTTGCTGACATAGGTCAGGAGGCCTTCGTCCACCAGTCTCTGGTTGGGGAAAGCGTCCCAGCCGATGACGGTCATGCCGTAGCCCTTGCAGATCTGGGCAAAGATCTGGCCGATCCGGCCGGTACCGACAACGCCGGCCACCTTGTTGTGCAGGTCGACGCCCAGGAGGCCGTTCAGAGCGAAGTTGTTGTCCTTGACCTTGGCATAGGCCTTGTGGATCCGGCGGTTGGCAGCCTGGATGATGGTCATGGCGTGCTCGGCAACGGCATAAGGGGAATAGGCGGGAACGCGAAGGACGGTGATGCCGTATTCCTTGGCAGCCTTGAGGTCCACGTTGTTGAAGCCGGCGCAGCGCAGGAGGATCAGGCGGACGCCGCCGTCATGGAGGACTTCAATGACCTCGCGGGGAGCTTCATCGTTAACGAAGATACAGACAGCGTCAAAGCCCTTGGCCAGGTTGGCGGACTCGATGGTCAGACGGCTGTTGAAATATTTGATCTCTGTATTATAGGTGCCTTCGCCCTTTTCCTTGGCAAGCTCGCTGAAGAAGATCCTGTCATAGTCCTTGGTGCCGAAGAAGGCGACGCGGAGAATGTTGACCTTTTTCTCGTGGGGCTCGATGTTGGCCAGGACTTCCTGGATCTTGGCAACGCAGGCGTCCTCATCAGTTCCGTCTACGGTGACTTCCAGGACAGCGCCCTTGGCGGCATGCAGGGCCATGATCTGCAGAACGTTGTTGCCGGCAGCCTTGATGCCGTTGCATTCAAAAGTGGTGACACTCTTGAATTCCACACAGGCCTGGGCCAGAAGAGCAGCCGGACGGGCATGGATGCCCAGGGTGTTCTGGATCACATAGGTGAATGATTTCATGACGGTAATCCTCCTTTTCGTTGTTCAACAACAAAAGAACATATTGTTCATGCAGCTCCTGTTCCGGAGGGAGAGGCCTTGCCGGCCTGCCCGTGGGGCCAGCGGGCTGCTGAACCGCAACAATACAGCATTGGCTGACAGCCTGAAAAACTGCGCAGACCGTCAGCCTTACTATACCAGATTTTTGATGATTTTACCAGTAAAACAAGATTAAAAACTGATTATTATAGGCATTTTGCTAAAAGATTCTTTTCCTGGAAGAAAAACAGGAGGCGGAGAGCAGGACCATACCTGATCAGCGGACGGAAAAGAAAGATGCCCGGAATCCCTGTCCTGCGGCGGCCGGTATGGTAGAATAAGACCAGCGGCATCCGGCCGCGGGAAGGAACAAAAAAATGGCAAAACTATATTTTCGCTACGGGGCCATGGGAAGCTCCAAGACGGCCAACGCCCTGATGGTCCGTTACAATTATGAAGAGAAGGGCCAGTACGCGGCCATGCTCAAGCCCAGGATCGACGACCGGGACGGAGCCACAAGAGTCAGCTCCCGGATCGGCCTTTCCGCGGAGGCCTCTTTTGTGGAGGACTTTCTGGCGGAGGCGGAAAGGAACTGGTTCCCCTTCCTCCGGGACGGGGCTCTGACCAGGCAGGAGGGAGACTGGGACCGGTACGCCGCCATCATCGTGGATGAGGCCCAGTTCCTGACGGCCAGGCAGGTGGAGGAGCTTTCGGACATCGTGGACTATTTTGATATCCCCGTCATCTGCTACGGCCTTCGGACCGATTTTACCAGCAGCCTCTTCGAGGGCGCCCGCCGGCTCATGGAACTGGCGGACCGGATCGAGGAGATCCCGACCGTCTGCTGGTGCGGCCGCAGGGCCCACTTCAACGCCCGGTTCGCGGACGGAAAGATCCAGAGGACCGGCCGGCAGATCGTCCTGGGGGCCAATGAGTCCTATGTCTCCCTCTGCCGGAGGCATTTCAAGGAAGGAAAGCTGGGAGAAGAAGCATAAAGACAAAAACTTTTCCACAAATGTGTAGGAAAATTGTGCGGCAGGGTGTATACTGTCTTTGTACGCTTCCCCGTCCCGGGGAAAAGTATGTCCGTCTGGGAGAAAAGGACGGGGAAGAGTCCCGTCCCGAAGAGATAAAGAAACAGAAAAAGGAGTAAGACATGCTTGAGAAAGTCCAGAAAAAAATGATGAATGCTTATCTGGCGGCAGACCTGCCCAGGATGAAAAAGCATTATACCAATGACTTTACAGACGCCATCGAGATGCAGAACCGGCGTCTGCAGAAGCTCATGAAGCGTGCCTATGAGATCCCCTTCTACAGGGAACGCTTCGACCGCTGCGGCTTAAAGCCCGAAGACTTTAAGACCGGCGACGACCTGGCCAAGTTCCCCATCCTGACCAAGGATGAGCTCAGGGAATGGATGGCCGCCGAGCTGGAGAACCCCAAATACAAGGACTGGATCGTGGACACCACCTCCGGATCTACCGGCAAGCCCCTGTCCATCATCTTTTCCCCGAAGGAAAAGGCCTATATGAAGGCCAACTGGTTCCGCGTCATGATGGTGGCGGGCTACAATCCCTTCACCGGCAAGATGATGAGCCGGATCAACATGCATGATGAGAACCCCGGCGGAAGGGATACCTTCCTCCAGCGCTTCGGCATCCTCCGGCATGAGTTCCTGGACCAGTATGCCCCGGAAGAGGAATGCATCGACAGGATCAACGAGTATAAGCCCGACTGGCTCTACATGAACAAGACCGAGCTCATGCGGATCGTCCTCTACGCCAACAAGACCGGCAAGAAGATCTACCATCCCCCTTTCTATGATCCGATCTCCGAAAAGGTGGATGAGAACAACCGCAAGCTCTTCATCAAGGAGCTGGGCCCCGGCATCATCGACTCCTATGGCAGCGCGGAGACCGGCGCCTGCATGATCCGGCTTCCCGACAAGGATTATTACATCATCCATCACGATTCCTTTGTGGTCAATGTCCAGGATGAGGAAGGAAAGATGGCCAGAGAAGGCGGCCTTGTCATTACCCCTCTCTACAAGACAGACCTGCCTCTGATCAACTACGCCATCGGCGATAAGGCGACCTGCCGCTATAAGAAGGGCGTCCGCTTCATCACCAGCGTCCAGGGCCGGATGAACGACTACTTCTATTATGAAGACGGCCGCGTGACCAGCTTCTTTGAGGTCACCCCTGTCATCGCCCACTGCCCGGATATCCTGCAGATCCGCTTCATCGAGGAGACCTACGACCTGATCCATGTCCAGATCGTCAGGGATGACAAGGCGACCATGTCCGAGAAGGAGCTGGAGGAATATGTTTCCACCGGCCTCAACAAGGTCTTCAAGAAGCCCTTCAACTTCGAATTCGAGTGGATGCAGTCCATCCCGCCGGATGAGAACGGCAAGCTCCGCATGATCGTCTGCAAGGTCGACCACGCATAAGTCAGATACGTCATCGTGCCGCTTCGGACAGGTCCGGAGCGGCACAGTTTCTATCCCGAGGAGGCGGGGAAGAGATATGGAGTATAAGCTGAAACGGATCAAAAGAGAGCTGGTCTGCCCGGGCAAGGTCCTGGACTTTTACAGGGACACCATGGAGCTGCCGGACGGCAAGATCGAATACTGGGACTATGTCCACCATAAAAAGGGCGGCGCCTGCGTCGTGCCGGTCCTGCCGGACGGAAGGATCCTCATGATCCGCCAGTACAGGCCTGCCATTGACAGAGAGACCCTGGAGCTTCCGGCAGGGGCCAGGGACAGCCTGACCGAGGATACGGCCCTGACGGCGGCCCGGGAGCTCCGGGAGGAGACCGGCTGCACCTCCGACAGGATCACCCTCCTGGCCAGGATCCGGTCTGCCGTTGCCTGGTGCAGCGAGTTCACCGACATCTATCTGGCGGAGGACCTCAGGCCGGCCGGAGACCAGGAACTGGACGAGGCTGAGGAGATCCGGACAGAGCCCTTTGCCCTGAAGGACCTCTGCCGCATGATCTATGCCGGAGAGCTCCAGGACGCCAAGACCGTGGCAGGCATTATGGCCTACAGGGGCCTTCTGGCGGACCGGAAGGAGTCCTGAAGGCCAAAAGGTGGCAGGAAGGGCCCGGATATGCTATAATGCCCGCAGTCAGCAGGGGGCCCCGGACCGGGGACCGGCAGCTGACCGGCCACACAAGAATTTCGGAGAGAGAGGACAAGCATCAGATGACATTTACATACCCCGCCATTTTCAGACAGCGTGAAGACGGTTCCTATGAAGCCAGGTTCATTGACCTGGATGACTGCACCGCCACCGGCGACAACCTGGACCTCTGCATCCGCGACGCCATTGAGGCGGCCAGGAGCTGGATCCAGGTGGAACTGGAGGAGGAGGTCCCCCTCCTTCCGCCCGTGACCCACATCGAGGACGTGGTCCCGGAAGAGGGAGAGATCGTCCGCAACATCGGCGTGATCGTCCGGATGATGGACGGCTACGATGAATGAAGTCTGACCGGAGCCCGGATGGGACCGGCTCAGGAAGGAAAGGGGCTGTCAGCGTACGGCCCCTTTTCCTGTACCTGCCCGCTTCCGCCGGGAAAAGGGGATCAGAGGAATGAGAGAGGGAAGGAAACGGAAGGAAAGGAGGACGGCATGACAGAGGATCAGAGGGATGCCGGCCGGTACGGCCTTGTGATCGAGGACGGCGTGGTGACGGATTCTGCGCTGGGCTGGAAAAGCATAAAAGTCCCGGACGGCGTCCGGGCCATCGGGAGAAGAGCCCTGGAGGGCTTATGGGACCTGGAGGAGATCACGCTCCCTGACAGCCTGGAGGAGATCGGGGAAGAGGCCTTTCTGAACTGCAGGAGCCTTTCCGCGGTCACTGTCCCGGAGGGCGTGACCTGGATCCGAAGGGAGTGCTTCCGGGGCTGCGGGAGCCTGAGGAGCGTCCGCCTGTCTTCCAGGACAAAGATCATAGCCTCCGGCGCCTTTTGGGACTGCCGCAGCCTCCGGACCCTGGAGCTTCCGAAAAGCCTGAAGACCCTGGGGAAAAAGGTCTTCAAGGGCTGCGAGAGCCTGACAGAGATCCGGGTCCCGAAAAAGGTCAGTATCATAGAGAACAGTACCTTTTCCGGCTGCAGGAGCCTGAAGGAGGCCCATTTGCCCGGCGGGATCACCCGCATCGGGGAATCGGCTTTCTACGGCTGCTCCAGCCTTGTCCGCATGGAGATTCCCGCGCGCACGGGGTGGATCCAGAGATTCGCTTTTAAAGAATGCAGGTCCCTTTCAGAGGTCCTTCTGCCCGATGGACTCAGCCATATCGATGAGGAGGCTTTTTCCGGCTGCACAGGGATCAGCCTCCTGAGGCTGCCCGAAGAGGTGTCTCTTGGAACAGGAGCTTTCAGGCAGGTCCCCTGTATTCTCTGCGACAGCCCTCATCAGAGCTTCGGGGCCGCGCGAGTTGCCTTACGGGGAGATGCGGGCGAATGGGGGCCCTATTTCAGAAGAGAAGCGATGAAGGGATTCTTCTACTGCCAATACAAAGGGATCCGGGACCTGGATCCTTTCCGGGAAAGCTACCTGGCCCTGATCGGGAAGGACATAAAGAAGTATGCCGGGCAGTCACTTACGGACAGAGACCTGTTCAGATTTCTTATAAAGGAAGCCCTTCTGGACAGGGACCAGGCAGAGTACCTCCTGGAAGAATGCGTGAAAAGAGAACGGGTAGAGGATACTGCGGTCCTGATGGAATACCTCCGGACCCTGCCGGACGGCGGGGAAGGCCTTTCGCCGGATATTTTTTCCGATCCTTTCTCTGATTGAACCGGGTCCGAAACAAAACGCGGCGGCAGGAAGGACAAAAGCGCCGTCCGGAACAGGCAGGAGCCTGGCCGGCCGGCGCGGATTCCGGAATCTGCCCGGAAATGCCATTCAACCTGCAGTTTATTTCTGAGTTTTTTGTTGACAAGAGGCTTTCCCTGCGGTATCATAACACTTGTCGATTGAAGCAATTCATTTGCGGCATCATAT
>CAMOUD010000145.1 GCA_946626215.1 uncultured Lachnospiraceae bacterium | reverse complement strand
TTCCTTCCTCCGGGCGCGTCTAGGGACAGGAAGGATCCGATCATCGGGATCCGCCTGCTGGATGTCGGACGCTATGATGAGAATTCGATTATCTGGGAGGAAACCGATTACATGCCCTGCTTTCTGACGGTCTCCGGCCGGAGAGAGCACAGGGGAGAGACTGCCCCGGCGGAAGCTTCGGACGCGGGAGGAGAGGTTTGTGCGGATCCGGAGGTACGGACCTTCCTGGTCATGGGCGGCGGACTGGGAGACGGGCTGACCATGGCCTATGCCTGGATGCGGGCGGAAGGTCTGGAGGAGGATTTCAGGGTCCTTCACCTGGAGGATACCGGCTGGGATGAGAACTGGAAGAGGACCTGGCAGGAAGTCGTCATCCGGGGAGATGTCTGCTATGACCTTCTGAAAAAACTGGATCCCAATACCGCCCGGCTGATCTCCAACCTGATCGATGTGATCGTGAGCAGGACAGGGGGCGGAACGGAGAAGGACCTGTACGAGTATGAGTTCGTGACCCTTCCCCGCAGGTCCCGGTACATAGGGGAGGATACGGACCCTTCCCAGAAGGACCTGATCGATCGGCGGTGGAAGGAGATTTATTACGACCGGACTAAGTTCGAGGTCCTGACCTGGGAGGGCTTCCATCTCTGCTCCTGGCTGGAGGATGATTACAGACAGGCCTCTGAGGATGAGGCCAGGAAGAAGTGCCTTTGCTGCTTCCTGCAGATGGACTATGACTGCAGCTTCCTCTGGACTGCCTTCCGGATGGTCATGGATGACCAGGTCCCCCCTTTGGGGACGCTTACATTCTGAGAATGATGGGCCGGACTCTTTCGCTGGAAAGGGTCCGGCCCCTGTATTAAAATGATACCAGGCATAACCTACCGCCCGGCAGGCGGCCGGTGCTTTCCCTTACGCGCCTGACCGCGTGCCCGCGCGGCCGGCCGCAGGACTCCGGTTCAGGACCCTGGGAGAGAGCCTCCTCTGCAGGAAGTATGTCACCCCGGACGGAATGATCGGCACCGACGGAATCCCGGAAGATAAGACCAGAGAGAAAAAAGGCTCCCTGGCCGCTGCCGCGGACTTCGATGTCTATGTCCGCCCCGCCAGGCGGGTCCGGCTCTGCGATGACGATGGAAAGCGCCGCAGAGGGCTGTTAGGACCGGCAGGATATATGACCGCGGAGAGGGACGCCCCTCCGCGCTTTGTGAAACGGGAGGGCCCCTATGAAGAACCTCTTCGACAGTCCCCGGATCCGGGAGATCGACGAGTCTACGATCCGATACGCCCAGGACCATCTCCGGGGCCCCCTTATCGATCCATTCATGATCGTCTATACCTACCTGGGCGGCGGGACCATCTGGTGCGTCTGGGCGGGGATCCTGTGCTTTTCCCCGGAGACCCGGCCGGTGGGGATCTGCTGCTTTGTCTCCTTCCTGGTGGGCTGGATCCTGGCCTCCAGGTTCTGGAAGGATGTCTTCGGAAGGCCCAGGTCCTATGACGCCATGGAGGATATCAAGCCCCTGATCAGAAGGCCCAAAGACCTGGCCTTTCCCTCTGCCCACGCGGCCTGCGCCTTTTCCGTGGCCATGGTCCTCTTCCTGACCAGGCCCCTCCCGGAGGGGATCACAGCCCTCCTGATGGCGGTCCTGGTCTGCTATTCCAGGATCCACGTGGGCGTCCACTACCTGTCCGACGTCATCGGGGGCGCCCTGTGGGGGAGCCTCTGCGCCGTCTTTTTCACCTGGCTGATGGTATGGAGATAAGATACCGGAAGCCGGAGACAGGCCTCCGGAGGGGACCCGCCTCTGCCGCGCCGCAGGGCCGGCCCTGAACCATTTGAAGCATGTATGAATTCGGAAAGACTGAGAGTACCACCATGAAGATGTCAAAGGAATGCGCGGACTGCCTCTATGATAAGGAGGTCCGGGACCGGCCGGATCCCGGCTACCTGAAGGAGGTCAGACGGCTGATCGACGAAAGAGGAGAGAGGGATACCTCTCCCCTTATGGTCTACCGGTTCAGCCAGGTCATGGCTGAAAGGGGCATGCGGCCCAGGTCCTTTCAGGAGGACAAGCGCCGCTATAACGACCTGGTGCTGGGCCTGGAGGACAGGTTCCGGGAGAGGATCCGGACCTCTCCCGATCCTCTGCGGACGGCCCTCCTCTATGCCAGGGTCGGCAACTATATCGACTTCGGGACCCTGGAGTCCGTGGACGAGGAGACCTTCCTGGGCCTCTTTGACGAAGCGGACATGCGGCCGGAGGAGGAAAAGGTCTACCAGAGCTTCCTTTCCCAGCTGGCCGAGGGGGAGAGATTCCTTTTAGTGGAAGATAACTGCGGGGAGATCGTCCTGGACAAGCTCTTCCTGGAGGAGATGGGAAGGACCTTCCCCCATCTGACCCTTCAGGCCATGGTCCGGGGCGGAGAGGTCCTGAACGACGTGACCCTGGAGGACGCCGTCCAGACCGGCCTGGACAAGGCGGCCCGGGTCATCTCCTCCGGCGCCGCCCTGCCGGGAACGGTCTACGCCCTGATGAGCGATGAAGCCAGGGAGGCCCTGGACCGGGCGGACGTGATCCTGGCCAAGGGACAGGGCAACTATGAATCCCTGTCGGGAGAGGGGAGGCATATCTTCTACTGCTTCCTCTGCAAGTGCCAGTACTTTGCCGACAGGTTCCGGGTGCCCAGGCTGACGGGCATGCTGATCGAGGAAAGGGCTTAAAGGAAGAAAGAGTCAAGCAGGATCCCCCTTTGGGCCTTCCGGCCGGCGGCGGAACGCGGGAGATTGCAGATGGAAGAGGAAAAATGCGGTCATATGACCGCATTTTTCTTGCTTTTTCACGCCTATCCTGTATAATGGTCTTAGTGAACGGAGGTGACTGCGTGAGGTTTCGAGCGAATGCGTCGGACATTGCGGCCTTCCTGGCCCAGGCCCAGGGCCTGCTGGCGGAAGGAAGGTATGTGTTCGTACCAAGGACAAAAAACCTGGAGGCCCTGGCGGACCACGGCCTGACGATCGCGGATGCCAGGGAGGAGATCCTCAGCCTGACGGAAGAGGATTATTTCAAGGGGCCCAAGACAGACTTTGATATCAGCCAGCCCGGAGATATCTGGGAATTCAAGAAGAGAGTCGACGGTTTTCGGTTCTATGTCAAACTGAAGATCCAGAGTCGGAATGGAAGGGATATCCTCAAATGCCTGAGTTTCCATGAGGATGAGTTTTAGATCACAGGCAAAGGAGGATGAGTGAGATGAAAATGGATTATTGTGAAGTCTGCGGAAAAGAAGTCGGAACAAAGATCGTCAGCCGGAAGGAGACCTTCCGGGTCTGCGGCGAGCCCATTGAGATCGAGGCAGAGGTCATGGTATGCGCCGAATGCGGAGAAGCGCTTTTTAATGAGGAGCTGGATTCCGCGTCCCTGATCAGCGCCTATAATGAATACCGGAGAAGACATAAGCTCCTCCTCCCGGAGGAGATCCGGGGGATCCGCGAGCAGTATGGTCTCAGCCAGAGGAGCTTTGCCAGGCTCCTGGGCTGGGGAGACAAGACGATCCGCAGGTATGAGAACGGAACGATCCAGGACAGGGCCCACAACAGCCTGCTCCTCTTTCTGCGTCAGCCGGCCAACATGCGGGCCTATCTGACAGACAATGAAACGGGACTGGATGAGAAGCAGAAGACAGGCCTGCTGAAAAGAGTGGAACAGATGGAGCGGGAGACGGCCAGTCCGGAAAGACGGCGCCTTCTGGAGGCTTTTTTCTCCAGCGCCCCTTCCGAGGAGAACGGGTTCAAGGGCTTTGACTATGAGAAGTTCTGCGCCATGGTCCTCTTTTTTGCCCATAAGGAGCCTGCCCTGCCCAAGACCAAGCTGATGAAGCTGCTGACCTACGCGGATATGGTCTGCTATAAGGTGAGCGGGACCTCCATGTCGGGCCTGCGCTACTGCCGCCTTCCCTACGGGCCGGTCCCGGAACATTTCGACATGCTCCTGGGCAAGATGGCGGCGGACGGCATCGCCCATGTCGATGTGGTCTATGAGGGGGCCAATGAAAAGCATCAGGTGGTCCCGGAATGCGGGCTCCCCGAGGGAAGCCTTTCGGAAGCGGAGCTGGAGATCCTGGAACGGATCCATGAGAAGTTCAGGGAACTGAGCTCCTCGGAGTTCTCGAAATATGCCCACAGGGAGAAGGCCTACCGGTCCGCGAAGAAGGGAGATATTATCTCCTACGCCAGCGCCAGGGACATCCGGCTGAATTAAGGATCCGGGAAGGTCCGCTGCGGTAAGAGGATCAGAGAGCGGAACAGGCAGGATCCGGAGGATAAGAATACAGAAGAATACAGAAGCGGCCCCGGGTCTGTGTGACCAGGGGCCGCTTCTGTATGGCGCTGCCGGACCAGCCTCCTCTCTTTCTTACCGGTTGTCCACGATCTCGGGCAGCATGTCGTGGCCGCTCAGACGGTCCCAGGCCACCTGTTCCCAGCGGGTGCCGGGCTTGCCGTAGTTGCAGTAGGGATCGATGGAAAGGCCGCCCCTGGGAAGGAACCGGCCCCAGACTTCCATATACTTGGGCTCCAGGAGTTTTATAAGGTCCTTCATGATGATATTGATGACATCCTCATGGAAATCTCCGTGGTTGCGGAAGGAGAAGAGATAGAGCTTGAGGGACTTGGATTCCACCAGCTTTTTGTCGGGGACATAGGAGATGGTGACCGTAGCGAAATCGGGCTGCCCGGTGATGGGGCAGAGGCTGGTGAATTCCGGACAGTTGAACTTGACGAAATAGTCGTTGTCCGGATGCTTGTTGGAAAAGGACTCCAGGACGCCGGGGTCGTAGTCCATGCTGTAGCGGGTCTTCTGGCTGCCCAGCTGGGTCAGGCCTTCTTTTTCTCTCATAGGGTTCTCCTCTCAGGCAGGACGCTGCCGCGTCCTGTTTATTTCCTGCCGCGGCTTCGCGGCTTCATCGTTTCTTCCTTCTGTTTTTCCTGCCGGTCATCTCCGCATTTTTACGATGGCGGGATCCTCCGCGCCGTTGGCCCTGAAGGCGGCCGCCCTGTCCAGGCAGGTGGCGCACCTGCCGCAGGGAGCCTCTCCGCCCTCATAGCAGGACCAGGTCAGTTCATAGGGAACGCCGATCTCCAGGCCCATCCGGACCACCTCTGCCTTGGTGATGCCGACGAAGGGGGCTTCGATCCGAAGCTGATGGCCGGACCCCTCCCAGACGGCTTCGTTCATGGCCCGGTTGAAGACGGGAGAGCAGTCGGGATAGGCCGCGCCCGCGGAATCGTCCGCGTGGGCCCCGTAATAGATGACGCCGCAGTCCCGGCTCAGGGCGATGCTGGCCGCGGAGGATAAAAAGAGGCCGTTCCGGAAGGGGACATAGGTGGATACGGGCTTTCCTCCTTCTGTTTTAGCCAGCTGGTCCGCGTAGCTCTCCTCCGGGATCTCCTCCGTGGAGTGGCTGAGCAGGGAGCAGTTGCTGTCCCTGAAGATGACGCTGAGGTCCAGGAAGAGGTGTTCCACCCCATAGTAGTCCGCCACGGCCGTGGAGGCCCGGATCTCCTTGTCGTGCTTTTGTCCGTAGAAGACAGAGAGGGCGATGACGTTGTCTCTGCCGTATTTTCTGACTGCCAGCCCCAGGGCCGTGGTGGAATCCACGCCCCCGCTGGAAAGGACCAGTGCTTTCATTGTGTTCTCCTTATGGTCTTTGTCTGTTTCTTATTTCAGATACAACTGGAGGGAGGGGTCTGTCCGGAAGGCGCCCCGGAGCTCCGCCGTGGTGGTCCTGGCCCCCGCCTTCTTGATGCCCCTGGCGCTGACGCAGCTGTGGCAGGCCTCGATCACGACGGCCACGTCCTCCGTTCCCACGACCTCGGACAGGATGTCGGCGATGTCCCGGCCGATCTTTTCCTGGAGCTGGAGGCGCCTGCCCGCCATGTCGCAGATCCTGGCGATCTTGGACAGGCCGATGACCCTGCCCCTGGGAATGTAGGCCACGGTGGCCTTCATGTCGTACATGAGGGCCATGTGGTGCTCGCAGTAGGAGAACATGTCGATGTCCTTCAT
>CAMOUD010000144.1 GCA_946626215.1 uncultured Lachnospiraceae bacterium | reverse complement strand
GGGGAGAACAGGGCATAGTCATATCTCTGATACTCATTCTACCACGGGCAGGAAAAGGATTCGGAGAAAAATACGAAAGTTTTTATAAACTGGTCCAGGCCCCTCAGGCCGGCGGACAGACCTCCCGGATCAGGGCTTTCCGATCAGGTAGACCTCATCAAAGAAGGCCGCCTCCTCCAGGAGCTCCTCTCCCGGGGCGAGCTGGTCGATATGGGTGATGGCCAGGCTCCTCCGGCAGGTATTCCGGCTGCCGGCGTCCAGAAGGTCCCGGCGGATCCTCCTGTCCATGGCCTCCACATGGAGCCTCCCGAACCGGAACCTCCCCTGGAAGGGATTGGCCGCGTTGGTGGTCTCCCTGACCCGGCCCTCCAGGGCATCCGGATGGCACTCCTCCTCCATGGGCCCGTCCCCGTGCCGGGTCTGGTAGGTCCGGGTCACATAGACGGCCTCAACGGTCTGGCCCGCGAAGACCCGGTCTGTCACGGCCGTGACCGCCTTCAGGCCTGTCCGGGAGGGAGTGGTATAGACCGCCGCCTCCTCATCATCGGACCAGTCCAGCATGAGCCCCTGGCCGTTCTCCAGGATCACGTTGTCATAGGAAAGGAGGACCTCCGGTCCCGCCGTCTTTCCCCCGCAGAGGGCGATCATGTCCTCCATGTCGTCCATGTAGTGGAAGAGGAGGGCGTCAGAAGCCATCAGGGCCAGGGTATCGGCCGCCCTCTCTGCCGGCAGGGTCTCGGTCAGGCGCCGGATGGCCCTGTCCCGGATCCGGGCCAGGCAGGCATAGCGCTCGGACTCCGTCATGGCCAGATAGTCTCCCACGGTGGTCCTGCCATGGTCCCTGCAGCGGACATAGGTCTCCCAGATGCCCATGCCGCAGGTATGGTGGGTCCCCGCCTCCAGGGATCCCTTCTGGTTCAGGAGCATGTCGTAGGGAGTGGTAAAGCGGCAGTCCCTGTCGATCATGGCCCTGGGCGCGGCGCCGATGGCCAGAAGCTCCCTGTACTCCCGCATGAACTGCATGGGATTGACCATGAAGGAGGCAGCGAAATAGGAGTCGGCCCCCGCCAGGGTCCCCGCGCAGAAGTGGGAAAAGATATGGCGCTTCCCCTCCCGGCAGACGGTATGGCCCCGCTGGGGCCCTCCGTTGGTCAGGACGCCCACGGTCCTGCCGGGCGCCTCGGAAAGCATGGCCGCCACATTGCCCTTGCCTTCGTCACCGGCGCCCGCGCCGATGACGGCCCGGATGCTGTATCTCTTCATGCCTCCTCCTTTCCGGTCCGGCCCCGTCAGGAGCTTTTCCTCTTCCTTCCCCGGAAGATCCCCGCAAAGCGGCCTTCCCTTTCCTTCCGGGCCCTCTCCTGGGGCCTGTCCTTCCTGACAGGCTCCCGGTCCTTCAGGACCCTGTCAGGATCCGCGCTCCCCTGCCAGCCGCCCCCGGCAGAGGCCGGGGTCCGGGCGCCGGGCTCCTCCATCTCATCCAGGATGATCCGGATGATGGCCTGGGCGATCCCCTCGATCCGGCACTGGAGAAGGTGGTCCTGATCCAGGACCCGGGCCCATTTATCCATGGCCGCCTTCTCGAACCTGGGAGAATGGCCGTGGCTGACATTGATGTGATAGACCGCGTAGCGCTCCAGCACCTCCCGGTAGAGGGCGCCGGTCCTCACATTTCCCTGGAGCCGGTCCCCGGTCAGGTCGGCCAGGCGCCTGCCCGGCAGGACATCGTTCAGGGGCTCATCTCCCAGGGTGATGATCAGGCCCCGCCTGCCCCGCTTCCAGCAGTCCAGGCTGGTATGCCGGGCCCCCATGTACCAGGCGGCCGTATAGGACTCCCAGAGGTTGCCTCCTCCGCCGCCTTCAAAAAAGACCTTGTCCAGATGCTCCGCGATCCGGATATCAGACTCGAACTGGGAGATCTGGATCGGAGCCATGTCATAGTCCAGGTCTCCCAGTCCCATGATCATGAACTCCACGTCCCGGCCCAGGTCCAGGACCTCCCTCATCACCTCGCTCAGCTTGCCGGCCACCTCGATGGCGGCCCCGCCCATGGATCCGGTGACATCCAGGGCCAGGATGACCGGGAGGGTATTGGGATGGTCCTCCGTCTCGCAGCACTCCCGCATGACCCCCCGGGGATCCAGGTCCGCGTGCAGGCCCCTGCCCCGGTACATCTCTCTGGCGTCCCGGTAGCCGGACGTATCCAGCGTTCCGTCCGCGCGGACGCTGCGGCCGGCCCGGGCGTTGTACCTCCTGAAATCATCCTGTGTCCATCTGCCGTGTCCCATCCTTATCCTCCTTTCGGAAAGCCCGGCCCAGGGGATAAGGGTCCTCATCCCATGTTCCCTCCCGGCCGGGCGGTTAATTTATGTCTTTGTGACTATAATTATACACAGGCCTTCTTATTAGTCTATATGACTAAAATTATTTTTCAAAAAAAAATCCCGGTCCCCAGGCTGTGCCTGAAGGCCGGGAAAAATGGCCTGCCGGGATCCCCGCAGGGATCCGCGGTACTTATGCCTGATCCATGGAGAAGCTCCTCTCCTCTCAGGCCGCGTCATCCGCCGCCTGTGCCTCTATGTAGGCGTCCAGACGGGTCTTCACGTTCTCCTGAAGGTTCCGGAAAAAGAACTGATAGTCATAGATATGGTAGCCTCCCTCGGGAAGGATCTTCAAAAGGGCAGGATACTCCTCCGGGGTCACGTCCGTGACCTTGAGCGTTCCCCTGTCCGGATCGATATAGCAGCCGCAGAGGCCTGCCGTCTCCGAGGTGATATTCCCGTCATAGTCCGTGAAGCAGGCGCCCAGGTTCAGGGACTTGTCCGCCTTTTCCCCGTCGGTCTTCCAGCTGAGGGGGTTGATGGAAAGGGCCTTCACACCCGCGGGATTGATGAAGGACTCAGTCACCTCCGGGGCCTCGCAGTCAAAGCTGATGACGACGCCGGTATCATCCTCGCCCTGGGCAGGCAGGATCTGGGGATAGGTCTCTGTCATTTCCTCCGTCATGGGCCATCCGAGGGCATAGACCGCCACCAGCTGGTCATAGAGCTCCTCATCCCCGAAGAATTCCTCCAGGAGCCGGTAGCACATATCCGCGCCCTGGGAGAAGCCCGCCAGGATGATGGGCCTTCCATCGTTCTCGTTCTCCAGGTACCAGGCAAAGGCGTTGGACACGTCGCTGTAGGCCTGGTCCAGCCAGCCGTCCCGCTCTTCTTCCTCCATGGAATAGACGGGCATGGCGGCCTGCCTGTAGTAGGGGGCGAACATCCGGGCCGAATCCTCATAGATGCCCCTCTCCATGTTGAGGGCGCCCAGGAAGCTGGCCCTGGTCTTCTCGTTGCTCAGGGACATGAGGCCCTCGGACTTCGTGTCGACCGTAGGGCAGATCAGGAAAAGGTCTGCCTCCTTATCCTCGCCGATCCCAAAATAGGCCCAGTTGGCCTGGTCGGAATAGTCCACCTCCTGGGAGGGGTCTATCTCATCCTCCGGCATTTCGGAATCAGGCACATAACCCTCCTCTTCAGCCGCGTCTTCCGACGTGTCTGCTTCAGACATGTCTTCTTCAGACATGTCCTCTTCCGCCTCCTCAGAGGCGGGGACGGGCTCCTGGCCTCCCCTGCCTCCGCAGCCGGCCAGGACCAGGCAGAAGATGATGACGGCCGAAAAGGCCCCGATCCATTTCTTTTTCATTTGGTACCTCCTCGATGACTGAACTTAAATCAGTTTTTTGATGCTGTTACTGCTCAAATACACCGGCGCATTCCTTAAGCCGGGAAATGATCTCGATGTGCTGGGGACAGGCCGCCTCGCACTGGCCGCAGGCCACGCAGTCCAGGGCCCTGCCCTTTCCTTCCACTGCCTCCCGATAGGCCGCGTCCGCCTTTTCCAGGGCACCGTCCCGGATCCGCAGGTTCATGGCGGAAAAGATGTCCGGGATCGGGATCTGCTTCGGGCACCCCTTGGTGCAGTAGCGGCATGCCGTGCAGGGAATGGCCGGCGTATCATGGAAGATCTCCGACGCCTGCCGGATGACGGCCCGCTCCTCCTCATTCAGGGGCTCGAAGGCGGTCATATAGGAAAGGTTGTCCTCCATCTGTCCCAGGGTGGACATGCCGGAGAGGACCGTCAGGATGCCTTCCAGCGAGGCCGCGAACCGGATGGCCCAGGAAGCGTAGGACATGTCAGGCCGGACCTTTCGGAAGAGCTTTTTGACCTCCTCCGGAGGGTCCGCCAGGGCCCCTCCCTTGACCGGCTCCATGACCACGATGGGCTTGCCGTGCTTTCTGGCGACCTCATAGCAGGCCCGGGACCGGATCCTGGGATCCTCCCAGTCCGCGTAGTTGATCTGGAGCTGGACAAATTCCGCATCCGGATGGGCTGTCAGGAGCCGGTCCAGAAGGCCGGGGGATCCGTGGAAGGAAAAGCCGTAGTGGCGGATCCTGCCCTTTTCCTTCTCTTCCCTGACAAAGTCCCAGAGATGGTATTTTTCATACTTTTCATAGTTGCTCTCCATGAGGGAATGGAGCAGGTAGTAGTCAAAATAGCCGGCCCCTGTCCGCTTCAGGCTGGTCTCCAGCTCCCTTTTGGCCAGGCCCTCCGTGGGAGAGACCGACGCCATGAGCTTGGTGGCCAGGGTGTAGGACTCCCTGGGATGCCGGTCCACCAGGGCCTTTCTGGCCGCGGCTTCCGATCCCGGATAGACAAAGGCTGTGTCAAAATAGGTGAGGCCCGCGTCCAGGAACCTGTCCACCATGGAAGACATCTGCTTTACGTCGATGGCAAGGCCTTTTCTCGGCAGGCGCATCAGGCCGAAGCCCAGTTTTCCGGTCCCCTGTACATTGATCTCGCTCATTGCTTTCCCCTTCTTCAGTTGTCTGCCCGGTCGCTTCTGTCTCCGGCCCTGCTTCTCACCATCCCCCTCCGGCCCGGGCTGTTCTCTGTCTATACTTTACCATCCTGAGCGGAAATGCAAAAGAAAAACTGGCAGCCTGAAACATCTTCGGTCTCCGGCTTCCTGCCTGCTCCTGCCTTTCAGTCTGTCACAGGTGCCGGCTATTGCTTTTCCGCTGCCTGGATCTTTTCAGCAGAACGCTTCTGTGCCGGTTTCCTTCCGGCATCCGTTTGCGCCCTGTCTGTCTATCCGCTATCATAGAAGAGAAGGATCTCATCCATCCAGGCATTTATTTCGTAGAAAAGGAAAGATCATGAACAGACCAAAGATAGCAGTTCCCATCGGCGATCCGGCAGGCGTAGGGCCGGAGATCACCGTCATGGCCCTGGCCGATCCGGCCCTCCGGGATATGGCCGATGTCATCGTCATCGGTGACCGGGAGGTCCTGGAAAAGGCCATGGCCATCACAGGCGCGGACCTGACCATCCGCTGCGTGCAGGGCCCCGGGGAGGGCGACTACCGGCCCGGGATCCTCAACCTCATCGACCTGGGCGGCATCGACCAGGCCTCCTTCTCCTACGGGAAGGTCCAGGCCATGTGCGGAAAAGCGGCCTTCTCCTACATTAAGAAGTCCATTGAACTGGCCATGGCCGGCCGGGTCGACGCCGTCGCCACCACCCCCATCAACAAGGAGGCCCTCCGGGCCGCCGGCGTTCCCTTCATCGGCCATACCGAGATCTTCGGCGAGCTGACCGGGACCCCCGATCCCCTGACCATGTTCGAGACCAACGGGCTCCGGGTCTTCTTCCTGACAAGGCACCTGTCCCTCCGGGACATGCTGGACAAGGTCACAAAGGACAACATCATCGCCTGCGTGAAGGAATGCACAGAGGCCCTCCGGAGACTGGGCGTCACCGAGGGGACCATGGCCATTGCCGGCCTCAATCCCCACTGCGGCGAGCACGGGCTCTTTGGCTGGGAAGAAGTCAATGAGATCACGCCGGCCGTGGAAGAGCTGCAGGCCATGGGGTACGCGGTCGCCGGCCCCATCGGCGCCGACTCCGTCTTCCATCAGGCAGCCCTGGGCCGCTACAACTCCGTCCTGTCCCTCTACCATGACCAGGGACACATCGCCACCAAGACCCTGGACTTTGACAGGACCATCTCCATCACCAACGGGATGCCCATCCT
>CAMOUD010000143.1 GCA_946626215.1 uncultured Lachnospiraceae bacterium | reverse complement strand
ATGGTCAACAAGGCCTTCATCGAGATCATGATCGAAGGCGACGCCAACGGACGGGGCTTCCAGTATCCCATCCCCACCTATTCCATTACCCGCGACTTTGACTGGAGCGAGACCGAGAACAACCGCCTCCTCTTTGAGATGACGGCCAAGTACGGCACTCCTTATTTCTCCAACTACATCAACTCCGACATGGAGCCCAGCGACGTCCGGTCCATGTGCTGCCGGCTCCGTCTGGACCTGAGAGAGCTGCGCAAGAAATCCGGCGGCTTCTTCGGCTCCGGCGAGTCCACCGGCTCCATCGGCGTCGTGACCATCAACCTGCCCAGGATCGCCTACCTGGCCAAGGACGAGGCGGACTTCTATCACCGTCTGGACAACCTGATGGATATCGCGGCCAGAAGCCTGAAGACCAAGAGGACCGTCATCACCAAGCTCCTGGAGCAGGGCCTCTATCCCTACACCAAGAGATATCTGGGCACCTTCAGCAACCATTTCTCCACCATCGGCCTGATCGGCATGAACGAGGTGGGCCTCAACGCCAAATGGATCCGGGCAGACCTGACCCAGGAAAAGACCCAGCGCTTTGCCAGGGAGGTCCTGAACCACATGCGCGAGCGTCTTTCCGACTATCAGGAGAAGTACGGCGACCTCTACAACCTGGAGGCCACTCCCGCGGAGTCCACGACCTACCGCTTTGCCAAGCATGACAAGGAGCTCTATCCCGACATCATCACCGCGAACATGAACGGGACTCCCTACTATACCAACTCCTCCCACCTGCCCGTGGGCTATACCGAGGACATCTTCTCCGCCCTGGACATCCAGGACGACCTGCAGACCCTCTATACCTCCGGCACCGTCTTCCACGCCTTCCTGGGCGAGAAGCTTCCGGACTGGAAGGCAGCCGCTGCCCTGGTCCGCAAGATCGCGGAGAACTATAAGCTTCCCTACTACACCATGTCCCCCACCTATTCGGTCTGCAGGGACCATGGCTATCTGACCGGCGAGCAGTTCACCTGCCCCGTCTGCGGCCGCAAGACCGAGGTCTACAGCCGGATCACCGGTTACTATCGTCCGGTCCAGAACTGGAACGACGGCAAGGCCCAGGAATACAGGGACCGCCTGGTCTACCAGATCGGCCGGTCTACCCTGACCCATCAGGGCCCCAAGCCGGCCCCTGTGGACGCGCCTGTGGATCCGCCTGTGGTCCAGGTCCCCGTGCCTGAGACGGCGCCCGCTGCCGGCGAGCCCGAGGTCATCCTCTTCAAGACGCCCACCTGCCCCAACTGCCGGGCAGCGGCTGCCCTGCTGGACAGGGCCGGCATCGGCTACACGGCCCTCAACGCCAATGAGGAGAAGGACCTGGTCTCCCGCTACGGCGTCAAGCAGGCTCCTACCCTGGTCATCCGGGAAGGCGACAGCTTCGTCAAGTTCAAGGGCGTGTCCGACATCCGCGGCTGGCTCAAGAAGAGAGCGTAAGGAAAAGACTGATACAGCATAAAAGGCAGGGCCCCGGGGTTTCGCCGCAGGCGGACCCCGGGGCCTTTTTCGGAAGAAGCAGGCGAAGGAGCCTGCGGGAGGGAAAGATGTTTGATGTGATTATCGTAGGAGGAGGTCCCGCCGGTATGACGGCGGCTATTTACGCCCAGCGCAACGGCAAGTCCGCCCTGGTCATTGAAAAGGCGGGCTTCGGGGGCCAGATCACCCACTCCCCCAAGGTGGAGAACATACCGGGCTTTCTGTCCATCTCCGGCAACGAGTTCGCCGAAAAGATGATGGAACAGGTCCTGGCCCAGGGAGCCGAGATCGAGATCGACACCGTGGTCAGAGTCGAGGACAGGGGCGATCATAAGGTCGTCTTCACCGAGGAGGGCAGCGCCTTTGAAGGAAAGACCGTCATCCTGGCCACCGGCGTCAGGCACAGGCTCCTGGGCCTTCCCGGGGAAGAGGACCTGATCGGCGAGGGCATTTCCTTCTGCGCGGTCTGCGACGGCGATTTCTACGCAGGAAAGAAGGTCTGCATGGCAGGCGGCGGCAACTCCGCCCTCCAGGAGGCCATCCTCCTGTCCGAGAAGTGCAGCGAGGTGGTCATGCTCCAGGACCTGCCGTATTTTACCGGTGAGGAGAACCTGCAGAAGGTCCTATTCTCCCGTCCCAACGTCCGGGCCATGACCGGCGTGAAGGTGACCGGCCTTGTGACCGAGGGCGGCGAGCTGACCGGGGTGGAGGTCACCCTGGGAGACGGCAGGGTCATCACCATCCACTGCGACGGCCTCTTTGTCGCCATCGGCCTGATCCCCGAGAACGAGCCCTACAAGGACCTGGCGGACCTCAACGCCTGGGGATATTTTGATTCGGATGAGGCCTGCGGCACGAAGACTCCCGGCGTCTTCACGGCCGGCGACTGCCGCAGCAAGGGCGTGCGCCAGGTGACGACGGCCTGCGCGGACGGCGCCGCGGCGGCCCTTTCGGCCATCCGCTATATCAACGGTCTTTCCTCCTGAGCCCATGGCAGGCAGGACCTATATCGCGATCGATCTCAAATCCTTTTATGCGTCCGTGGAATGCGTGGAACGGGGCCTGGATCCCCTGACGGCCAACCTGGTGGTGGCCGACGAATCCCGGACGGATAAGACCATCTGTCTGGCGGTGTCTCCGTCCCTGAAGGCCTACGGCATTCCGGGACGGGCCCGCCTTTTTGAAGTGAAGCAGAAGCTGAAGGAGGTCAGGAAAAGGACCGGCCGGGAGGTGGCCTTTATCACCGCCGTCCCCCGGATGGCCCGCTACATCCAGGTCTCGGCGGACATCTACCAGATCTATCTGGGCTTTGTGTCCGAGGCGGACATCCACATCTATTCCATCGACGAGGTCTTCATGGATGTGACGGACTACCTGACCCTGTATCAGACCACGGCCCATGACCTGGCCCGGACCATGATCCGGGCGGTCCTGGAAAAGACCGGGATCACGGCGACGGCCGGCATCGGGCCCAACCTCTACCTGGCCAAGATCGCCATGGACATCGGGGCCAAGCATGTGAAGGCGGACGCAGACGGGGTCCGGATCGCCGAGCTGGATGAGGCGGCCTATAAGCGCCTCCTCTGGGGCCACCGGCCCCTGCGGGACTTCTGGCGGATCGGGCCCGGGATCGCCCGCCGCCTGGAGGAGCGGGGGATCTTTACCATGGGGGACCTGGCCCGGGCCTCCCTGACCCGGGAGGAGGAGCTCTACAGGGTCTTCGGCGTGGACGCGGAGATCCTCATCGACCACGCCTGGGGGATCGAGCCCTGCACCATGAAGGAGATCCATGCCTATAAGCCTGCCTCCAGCTCCGTGGGCATGGGCCAGGTCCTCCAGTCCCCCTATCCCTTCGACAAGGGAAGGCTGATCGCCATGGAAATGGCGGACGCCCTGGCCCTGGACCTGACGGACAAGGGCCTGGTCACGGATGCCGTCCATCTGGAGATCGGCTATGACAGGACCTCGGTGGATGACGGAAGCTGGAAGGGGAAGGTCAGAGAGGACTATTACGGCCGCCGGGTCCCGGCGGGGGCAAAGGGGACCTTCCGCCTTTCGTCCTTTACCAGCTCGGGCAGAAAGATCCGGGAGGCCGTCCTGTCCATCTATGACAGGGAGACGGACCCGGCCCTCTTTGTCCGCCGCCTGACCCTGACGGCCCTCCATGTGATGCCGGAGGAAGAGGCGGTCTTCCAGCTGGACCTCTTTACGGACCAGGCGGCCGAGGACAGGGAGAAGAAGCTCCAGCAGACCATGCTGGAGGTCAGGCGCCGGTTCGGGGCCAACGCCCTGGTCCGGGGCATGAATCTGAAGGAGGGGGCCACCGGCATGGACCGGAACCGGCAGATCGGAGGCCACAAGGCCTGAAGGGGGAGAAGGATGAGACAGGACGACTATGCGGACATCATGGACAGGCAGCGGCCCCGCCACGAAGGGGACGCCTTTTCCCGCCGCCATCCCCCCATGCCCCTTTCGGACAGGGCCAGGATCTTCATGCCCTTCCGGGCCCTCCAGGGCTCGGAGGAGGCCGCCCATGCCAGGGAGGTGACAGGGACCCCGGAAAGGGACCTGACCGCGGAGCGGAAGGAAGAGATCAGCGCCGTCCTTTCCGCCCTCCGGGACCGGTGGGAAGCGGGAAGGGCCGAAAGGAAAAGGGGAGAGGCGAAGGGAATCCCGGTCCGGGCGGTCTGGTTCGAGCCGGCCCCGGACCTTCCGGGGACCGATGGAAAGATGGGCTTTTACCGGGAGCTGAAGGGGGACCTGACCGGTTTTGACATGGATGCCCGCCTCCTGGAGCTGGCGGGGGTCAGGATCTCCTTTGAGAGACTGGCCGAACTGGAAATCCCGGAGGCCTGAAGAGCTGAATCGTGGTACAATGGAAGCGCACAGCTTCACAGAACCATCAGAAAGGTACCACAGCATTTATGAGAGCTTACGAACGATTACTGCATTATGCCGCCGTCAACACCACCAGCTATGAGGACAGGGAAGGGACCCCCACCAGCGAGGGCCAGTTCCTCCTGGCCGACCTCCTGGCAGAGGAAATGCGGGGCCTTGGCATGACCGGCGTTTACAGGGACGAGCACGCCTATGTATACGGCTTCCTTCCGGCCACGGAGGGCTGCGGGGAAGTGACCAGCCTCGGCTTTATTTCCCATCTGGACACAGTGGCGGACTGCGGGGGGACGGATACCCATCCCCAGGTCGTCACGGACTATGACGGAGGCCCGATCCCTCTGGGGACCTCGGGCAGGATCCTGGATCCGGAGGTCTTTCCCCACCTGAAGGACTGCGTCGGAAAGACCATCGTCACCACCGACGGGACCTCGGTCCTGGGGTCTGACGACAAGGCCGGCATCGCCGAGATCATGACCTTCTGCGAGAGGCTGATCACCGAAAAGCGCCCCCACGGCAGGATCTGCGTGAGCTTTACCCCCGATGAGGAGATCGGCCACGGGGCCGAGCTCCTGGACATCCCCGCCTTCGGGGCCGACCTGGCCTATACCGTGGACGGTTCCTCCCCCTGCGAGATCACGTACGAGACCTTCAACGCGGCTTCGGCAAAGATGGTCTTTACCGGCTTTTCCGTCCATCCCGGCTACGCCAAGGACAAGATGATCAACGCCATGCGGGTGGCCATGGAGGCGGACGCCATGCTGCCCCCGGACGAGGTCCCGGCCAGGACCGAGGGCCGGCAGGGCTTTTATCACCTGACAGGGTCCTCCGGCCATGTCACCAGGGCCGAGAGCCACTACATCATCCGGGACCATGACGCGGACCGCTTTGAGGAAAGAAAGAGAAGGATGCGGGAGATCGCGGACAGGCTCAATGAAAAGTACGGAGAGGGGACCGTGGAACTGACCATCACGGACCAGTACCGGAACATGGCCGAGGTCATCAGGGACTATCCCCAGGTGGTGGACCTGGCCGAGGAGGCCATCCGGGCCGTAGGCCTGACCCCTGCCGCCGAGCCGGTCCGGGGCGGCACCGACGGGGCCCAGCTTTCCTTCCGGGGCCTTCCCTGCCCCAACCTGGGCACGGGCAGCTACGCCTACCACGGCTACTATGAGCACGCGGTGGCGGAGGAGATGGATACCTGCGTGGAGATCCTCCTCCATCTGGCGGACGCCTATGTCAGGGCCTGTAAGGGAGTCCGTTAAAGACCGAAAGGGACAGAATCGGACATACAAAGACAAAAACAGACACAAAGAGCCAAAACAGACATAAAGAGACCAGCTCAGACATAAAGAGAAAAGATCAGACATAAAGAGAAAAGACAGACAGGGAGCCTTCCGGCTGTGCCGGAAGGCTCCCTGTCTGCGTCCAGTACGCATCAATGGATCTGAATTTGGACAAGAATATGGCCCGGAACGAGAGGGAGAGGATCCAGGCTCTGCGCCCATATGGAGAGCATGAATCCGGACTACGATCCCTTAAAGTCCCTGACGGGCATGACTTTCCATGAGGGAGAGGACGAGGCGGACTGCTTTATCTGCCATCCGGGCTATCTGGATGCTGAAATCCTCCGTTCCTCCTCCCTCCTTCTTCCAAGGACATGGGAGGTGGAGATGGCCTGCAGCCGGGAACTGAAGGACTTTGTGGAAAG
>CAMOUD010000142.1 GCA_946626215.1 uncultured Lachnospiraceae bacterium | reverse complement strand
CCGGCTCAGCTTCACGTCTCCCGGCACGGGCCGTCTGTCATTTCCCTCTCCGGAGATCCTGGACAGGACATAGAGGGCCATATCCCCGGGATAGTCCAGGGGAAGGTCGTAGTCGGGCTCGGGCATGACAGCCCCCATCATCAGGAGGATGGAAGAAAGCCCCTTGCTGTTCTTCTTCAGTTCCTCCTTCCACTCTTCCTTCTTTTTTGCCTTCACGGCGTCATAGGCGTCCAGCCACTTCTCCGTGGTCACAGTAAAGCCGGCCCTGACCAGGCCGTCCTCCATGCTGAAGGAAAAGCGGGAATAGACATCCCCGGACCCGGTCCCGCCCCGGAGGGTGTTCCTGGCCCCGTTCCCGAAGAGGGCCACGCTGCAGGGCTCTTTTAAGGGAAAGGCCCCGGAAGAGCGAAGAAAAAGGGTGCATTCCGGCGCGATCCTTCTGACGAGCCGGCTGTGCCTGTTCTCATTGGCATTGAGCTTGATCATGACCTGCCTCCTTATGATCCCGGAAGGGCCGCTGGGCGCCCCCCTCCCGGTCTGTCTGATGTTCCTCTTCTCTGTTCCCTGCCCGGCTCCTTCCCGGACACGCTGCCTGACTCTCCGGTGTCTTCCCCTCAGGGCTCTGCCTATTCGATGGTGACCTCTCCGCACAGGGAGACCTGGAAATAGTCCCGGATCTCCTCCGGGTCGCTGGTCTGGCCCAGGACCCACATGAGCTTGGTGACGGCCGCCTCCATGGTCATGTCATAGGCCTGGAGGACCCCGGCCTCCAGGGCCCTGCGGCCGGTCTCATAGACAGAGAGGCTGGACCCCTCATACCGGCACTGGGTCCCCACCAGGACCGTGATCCCCTCCCTGGTCAGCCGGCCGATCTCTCCGATGAAGTCATGCCGGATATAGGGCATGCCGCCAAGCCCGAAAGCCTCGATGTAGAAGGCCTTATAGCCCTTTTCCGCGTACATGGACAGGACCTCCCGGTGCATGCCGGGGAAGAGCTTGAGGACTGCCACCTCCTGGCAGAAGGCGTCCTGGAGCCGGAAGGCCCCGCTCCTGGCCGGCAGGACATGGCGGTCGATCTTCATCCCGATGGAGCTGATCTGGGCGACGTTCCCGCAGTTGATGCTGTCAAAGGCGTCGAAGCTCAGGGACCTGACCTTGGAGGCCCGGCAGCCCAGGATCACCTTCCGGTTGAAGGCCACGAAGACGCCGGGGCACCGGCTCTGGGCCATGTAGATGGCGCAGCGCAGGTTCTCCAGGGCGTCCGCCACCGGGTCCGAGATGGACAGCTGGCTGCCGGTCAGGACCACCGGGATCTTAATGTTCCGCAGCATGTAGGAGAGCATGGAGGAGGTATAGGCCAGGGTATCCGTCCCATGGATCACCACGATCCCGTCATACCGGTCCCTTCTTTCGCTGATCAGCCCGGCCAGGCCGGCCCAGTCCTCCGGAAAGATGTTGGCGGAGTCCACGGAGGCATAGTCCAGGGTGGTCAGGACGGCCTCCCCCGCCACGATATGGAGCTCCTGCAGCATGGAGTCCGTGGTCAGGCCCGGCGTCAGGCCGTGCTGCCTGGCCACGGCGGACAGCGTCCCCCCCGTATTGATGATCAGTACCTTGCTCTTCATGGGATCCTCCTTCTGCCTGACTCCCGGCGGGTATGGGATGGTTCCTGCTTCTTCTGCTTCTTGTCTATCATTTATATGCCATTTGTGTGTCACTTATGTATCATATATAGCTCGCTTTGGCACCGATTTGCCATCTGCTGCCGCTGCCGTCCCTGTATCTTTTGTCTCCCCTGTCCGCTGCCCTTTGTAGTATACTCGTCTGAGAAGGAACGCCTGCGGGATGCCCTTCCGTCCGGCATCCCCCTAACACAAAAGGAGGAAAACTACTATGAAAAAACTGACAGCTCTGATTCTCACAGCCCTCATGGCCCTGGCCCTGATCACCGGCTGCGGAGGAGGCTCCGCTCCCTCCCAGGGCGGCGAAGAGGGAGAAACCGAAGAATTCTCCGTGGATTCCGCCGAGACCGTCGGGGAGATCCTGTCCCTGGAGTCCGAAGTCAGCACATCCTACTGCTTTGACGACACCTACTTTGTCTACGGCTTTGAATACGGCGGAGATACCTACCGGATCGTGGCCCGTCTGCCCGAAGACCAGGCGGAAGAGATCTCGACCATCGATATCACCCAGGAGGGGGGCGAGGAGGCTCTTTTTGAAAAGGTCTCTCCTCTTCCCATCGACCGCATAGACAACCTGTCCGCCGGGATCCCCACGGATGAGTCCATGGCGGAGTGGATCGGCAAGACAGGCGGGGACCTGCTGGACGCCGGCTGGTACACCTCCGGCTGGAACCTGGACGAAGAGGTCTTCTGGCTGAACTATGGTCCCTATGCCTTTGACGTCACCTTCAATGAGCCTGTGGAGAATCCCGATGACTTTGACGAGTATGAAGCCTTCCCCCACATGACCGTCAAGTCCATCACCTGCACAGGCGTAGGAGATGCCTCCTACAGAGACGACCTCTATGAGGAATAAGACCTGGTCCTCCGGGACATGAAGGTGATCCGGGACAGCCTGCCGGGCGGCAGGCTGTCCCTTTTTTCTTTCCTGCCTGTTCCGGTCCCTGTCTGTTCCGGTCCCTTCCGCCTCTTACTGCCTCCTGCCCGGGTCTTCCCGCAGGTCCTTTAAGTAAAAGCGGTCCATGGCCGAGTGGATCAGGGCGGCAGGCTTTTCGATCTCCCGGTAGCCCATCCGTTCATAGAGGGCCATGGCCGCCTCCAGGCAGGTATGGGTCTCCAGATAGATCCTCTGATAGCCCAGCTGCCTGGCCCGTTCCTCAATGCCAAGGACCAGGCCATAGCCCAGGCCCCGTCCCCGGAAGGCCGGGTCCAGGTAGAGCTTCTGGAGCTCGCAGCAGTCCTCAAAGAGGCCGCATTCGGCAAGGCCCGCGCCTCCGATCACCTTATCCCCCTCCAGGAGGACCAGGTAGGTCCTGCCCTCCCTGTCATAGTAGGCGGACAGGCGGTCCAGGCTCTCGTCAAAGTAGGCCGTGCCGGGGATATCCAGCTTCGCGTCCTTCAGGATCCTGCGGATGAGCCCGGCCAGGTCTTTGTCATAGTCCGGGACCAGGACCGTCTCCCGGACAGTCCCCCGCGTTTCTGCCTTTCCCATCATCTTCCTTCTCTCCCTCATTTCCCCTTCCGGGTCAGTCCAGGACCTTCATGGGATGCCAGCGGAGGCAGTCCCCCGATACCAGGCTGTAGCGGATCCCCCGCTTCTTTCCCCGGATGCTGTCATGGAACCTGGATTCCCCGTGGCAGTGGCCGTAGATGACCTGGCTGGCCCCGTAGGCCTCAGCCATCTTTGTAAAGACCGAATTCCTCTGGAGGACGTTGGTGGGCGGATAGTGGAGGAACATGATGAACTTCCGGTAGCCGTCCCTCCTGGCCGCCTCAAAGGAGATCTGAAGGCGGTCCGCCTCCCTGGCCACCAGCTTTTCGGCATGGGCGGCCTCCGCCTCATCCCAGCCCGCCACATGGCCGTACCGGTCCAGATAGAAGGGGCCCTCAAAGGTATAGCCCTTGGTCCCCACCAGGGCATAGTCCTCATAGGCATAGTAGTTGTTCTGGAGGAAGAAGAGCCTCCCCTCATAGAGGGCGTTCAGCTTCTCTGTCTTCTTGACATCCCAGAACATGTCGTGATTGCCCCTGAGGAGGATCTTCCTCCCGGGGAGGGCCGCGATATAGTCCAGGTCCTTTCCGCATTCAGACAGCTTCTTCCCCCAGGAGTGGTCACCCACCAGGACCAGGGTATCCTCCTCCCGGATCAGGGAGGCGCAGTTCTCCTGAAAGATCCTCTCATGGTCCTGCCAGACCCTGCCGGTCAGCTGGCCCGGGGCCTTCAGCTCCGAGTCAAAGTGCAGGTGCAGGTCGCCGATGGCGTACAGGCTCATGTTCCCAGCTTCCTCCTCATTCTCATATCCGCCCGCGGGCAGTCACGGGCAGTCAGTCGGCATCCTGTGAAAACCTTTCTCCAGGGCACTTTCCACAGCGTCCGCCGCCCGGATGATATCCTCCCGGGAAGGGTCCTTTCCCATCTTTACCATCTGCTGGTCTGCCAGAAAATACCGCATGAACTCAGACAGTTCCGGCTCTCCCGCCAGGACCGGGATCATCAGGCCTCCACGGTTCTGCTTATAAAAGAACGCGATTTCCTTCTCTGCATATCTCGAGCGCATGGAGTTTTCCGTCAGGAGAATGACCATGCATCCCTTTTCGGCTGCCGCCTTCAGGTTCTCTTCGTATTTCCGGTAGAAGTCCTCCCCGAGCGGGACTTCCTCCGGCCAGAAGACCTGAAGGTCCCGTCTGACAAGCTCCTGCCGGAGCCTGTCCGCGGTCTCCCGGTCCATGAAGCTGTAGGAAAGGAAGACCCGCATGCTCCGCATGATCCTGGCCGCCTGGTCTTCCAGGGACGCGGCCTCCTCCAGAGAGAAAGACAGGATCTTTTTGGTCCCCGTCTTTTCGATATAGGCCCTCTCCTTCTGTACCCAGGCGGAGGCCCTGGCGTTGGGGCTGTCCACGTAGACGAACCATTCCCTGGCGTCGATCTCCCGTTTGATCAGTCCCTCCACCTCGTCGTTATCCGTCAGGCAGCGCAGATAAAAGCACAGGGGGTCGAAGCCGTTCTCCTCCAGATAGTTGCGGAGCCTGCGGACAGGCCCGATATCCTTATGGGAATGAGAGATAAAGACGTATCCGCCCTCTTGATTCTTCCATCCTTCCTTGGCTCCCATGCCGGCTTCCTCCTGTCCGCCCCGTCTTCCGGGCCTTTGTGCCGGAAGTGTCCCTGATTATCAATCTTTGTATTTACCTTTGCTCCAAATCCACTATAATGGACCTGCGTGCCGGGAAAAGACCGGCACAGACAACTATCTGAAGGAGAAATGTATGGATATCAAAAAAGCGCTGACCTTTACAGCCTTCGGCTTTCTCTTTACTCTGGTCAACCTGAACCTGAACTTCGGCCAGAGCATCGGCCCCATCAACTTCATGCCCGACTTTGTGGGCTGGGCCCTCCTCTATCTGGCCCTGGGAAAGTTCGGCCGGTTCTCCGAAGGCAAGGACTATCTCAGATGGGTCGCCATCGTCATGATCATCCTGTCCGGCGTCCTCTGGGTCATGCAGATCATGAAGGTCGAAATGCTCTCGTCCGTCCTGACCACCGTCGGGACCATCATCACCCTGGTCTTCAACTTCATCTATTTCGGCATCCTGGAGGATGTGGCGGAGGCCTATGGCTCTTCCCGGAAGGATACCATCCACCTGCTTAAGATCGTGAACCTGGCCCTTTACCTTGGCTTTACCGTCATGGGCATTATCGCTCTCATCAAGGTACACACCGCCACCGTTGCCATCGCCGCTGTCCTTGGCGCCGCCGCCCTGGTGGCCGCCGTCATCAGCCTGGTCGTCCTCTTCGGCCTGAGGAAGGAGATCTCCGCCAGGATCACAGACTGATCATGAAACCCAGGGGAGACGGGTACGCCGCCTCCTTATTCCGGATCTCTTTATTCCGGATCCCCCGCAGAACAGGGAAGCTCCCTGTTCTGCTTTTTTATGCCTTCGGTGCCTTCCTGCCTTTTCTTGCCTTCCTGCCTTTTCTCCTGCTTCCGGACTGCCTGTTTTTCTCTGCCTTTCGTCTGTCCCCGGTCCTGCCTGCTCCCTCAGTCCCTGTGGAGGAGGACCCACCGGTCAAAGAGATGGGGCGGCAGCATCCGGCGGTAGAAGTATTCGGCGATGTCCAGGATCTCCTCCCTTGTATGCTGACGGCCGGCCGTCGCCTCCAGGAACCGGTATTCCACGTGATAGAGGAGGACCGAGGCTCCCGTATCCCGGATCCCGCTCCGCAGGTAAAAGCGGATCCGCCTCTCCATCTCTTCCTTCTCCTCCGGGCTCTCCGCGTAGTCGGGGTTCTCCACCTCGCCGAAGACGCACTCAGCTCCGGCCAGGTATTCGGAAAGCTTCTTAAGGAGGATGGTCCCCAGGCCCAGGCCTCTCTTTTCCCGGTCCACGGCTATATAGTCCACCAGATACATGGGCTTTCCGAAGGGCTCTTCCCGGATGAGGAAGAT
>CAMOUD010000141.1 GCA_946626215.1 uncultured Lachnospiraceae bacterium | reverse complement strand
GCATCCAGCTGGGACATGGCCCTGGCCGAGGACATCGGCAGGACCCTGGGAGAAGAGGCCATGGTGGAGGACGTACAGGTCCTTCTGGGCCCCGGCATGAATATGAAGCGCAGTCCCCTCTGCGGCCGCAACTTTGAATACTATTCGGAAGATCCCTATCTGGCCGGCAAGATGGCCACCGGCTATATCAGGGGCGTCCAGAGCCAGGGCGTCCGGGCCTGTGCCAAGCACTTTGCCGTCAACTCCCAGGAGGAGCGCCGCATGGCGGTCAACGCCGTCGTGGACGAAAGGACCCTGCGGGAGCTTTACCTGACCCAGTTCGAGATCTCCGTCAAGGAGGGCGGGGTCAAGGCCATCATGACCTCCTACAACGAGGTCAACGGCACCTATACCAATGAAAACAGACACCTTCTGGTCGATATCCTCCGGGGCGACTGGAAGTATGACGGCATGGTGGTCACCGACTGGGGCGGATCCAACGATCACGTCCAGGGCGTCCGGGCAGGGTCTGATCTGGAAATGCCGGCTCCCGGCCTGGACAGCGCCAGGCAGCTGGTCAGGGCCATCGAGGACGGGACCATGACCATGGAGGAGCTGGACGAGCGCGTCGACACCCTCCTGGATGCAGTCCTGGAGACCAGGGAAGCCGCAAAGAACAAGCCCGCCGACTTCGACAAGGAGGCCCACAACGACATCGCCAGAAGGGCAGCGGCCCAGTGCGCGGTCCTTCTTAAGAACGAAGACGGCATCCTTCCCCTGAAGAAGGGTATAAAGGCCGCCGTGATCGGCGACTTCGCCTTCGAGCCCCGCTACCAGGGCGCCGGCTCCTCCCAGGTCAACAATACCTTCCTGGAGAATATCGTCGACAGACTGGGAGACTATGCGGAGGACATCGAGGTCATCGGCACATCCCGCGGCTACAACCGGGACGGCAGCTCCAATGACGAGCTGGCCAGAGAAGCCCTGAATCTGGCTTCCCAGGCGGAGGTGGTCCTCTACTTCTTCGGCCTCAACGAAATGTCCGAGTCCGAAGGTCTGGACCGGACCCATATCTTCATTCCCCAGAACATGGTGGACCTGCTCCGGGATATGAAGGAAGTCAACCCCAACATCGTAGGCATCCTGTCCGGCGGCTCCCCCATCGATATGACCTGGGACGGCGACCTCAAGGCCATCCTCCACGGCTATCTGACAGGCCAGGCGGGCGGCGGCGCCATCCTGGATCTGCTGACAGGCAGAGTCACCCCCTCCGGCAGACTGGCGGAGACCTATCCCCTGCGGCTTGAGGATACTCCGGCCTACCATTACTATCCCGCCAGGGAGCGCAATACAGACCACCGCGAGGGCCTCTTCATGGGCTACCGCTACTACAATACCGCCGGCATCCCCGTCAAGTATCCCTTCGGCTACGGTCTCTCCTATACGACCTTCGCCTATGGGGACCTGAAGGTCACAGATCAGGGCGTTTCCTTCACCCTGACCAACACCGGGGACAGAGACGGCGCGGAGACGGCCCAGCTCTATGTGGGCCTGCCCGGCTCCAAGATCTACAGAGCAAAGAGGGAGCTCAAGGGCTTTGCCAAGGTATTCCTGAAGGCCGGCGAGAGGAAGGAGGTCACGATCCCCTTCGATGAATATACCTTCCGCTACTGGAATGTGAAGACAAACAAGTGGGAAGTCGAAGGCGGCAGCTACGCCATCGAGATCGGCAGGTCTGTGGAGGACATCGCCCTCCAGGGAAGTCTTGCAAAGGAAGGCACCACCGAGGTGGCGCCCTATGACGCCGAGAAGATCCCTTCCTACTACAAGGCGGATATCCAGAACGTTTCGGACGCAGAGTTCGAGGAGCTCCTGGGCTATCCCGTGCCCGACGGCTCCTGGGGCAGTGTTCTGACCGAGAACGACGCCATCTGCCAGCTCAAGAACGCCAGGCTTGGCCTTGCCAGAGTGGTCTACAACGTTCTGGAAGGCAGAAAGAAGAAGGCGGAAGCCGCCGGCAAGCCGGATCTGAACATCCTCTTTATCTACAACATGCCCTTCAGAGCCATCGCCAAGATGACCGGCGGCGCCGTTTCCAAGGATATGGTGGACGGCATGGTGGAAGCGGTCAACGGACGCTTCTTCAGGGGGGCAGGCAAGATCATCAAGGGATATTTTGCCAACAGCAGCGCCAACAAGAAATTTGAAAAGAAGATCAGAGGGGACCAGGAATGAAAGAATTTATGACAAACTTTGCCGAAAAGCATCCCAAGGCAGCGCAGTGGATCAGAGAGGGCGGCCTCTTTGTCCTCTTCAGCTACGTGGTTACCTTTATCAAGTACCTGCTCCTGACCTTCCTGCCCGGCGCATGGCGGGGCGTGGTGGGAGATGTGGAATGGACCTGGCCCGGCATCCAGGTCTCCCTCTTCGGGGTACCCTTTACCCTGGCAGTGATCGGCAACGCCCTGGCGGACGGCGGCCTGGCCTTTACCCTGGCCAACTACACCTCCATCATCCTGGGTGAGTGCATCAACTTCCCCCTGCAGCGGAATGTGACCTTCCGCAGCAAGGGCCCCGTGGGCAAGCAGATCGCCATGCACGCCCTGGGAACCATCGCAGTCATGCTGGTCATGAACCTCTTTACCTGCGTATGGAATCCTGTGACCGCAGCCTTCGGCGTACCGGACGCCGTCAGAAACATCGTTACTACCATCGCCACCGGCGGCGTAGCCATGGTCATCATCTTTGCCATTGACAAGACCATCTTTGCGCCCGGCTGGGGAGAGAAGAAGTAAGAGCCTGTGCCGGCTGCGGCACCATGAAGATTGCAGCCGGATCCGGGAAGGTGGCCGGATCCGGATCGCGATAAAAACACATTTTTTTCAAAGGGAGGAAAAAGTATGCTAGGAATCATCAAAAGTCTTATCGGCCCCATTGTCTATGGGATGGGCGTATCCGAAGCCGACCTGACCAGCTATCTGACACAGCTGCAGGGCTACATTTACGCCATTCTCGTTCTCATTGTGCTGCTGATCATCGGTCTGATCACAGCTTTCGGCGCCAGGAAGGGCAAACGCGCATTCATGCGCTGGCAGTCTGTCATCGCTTTCATTGCGGCGCTCTGTGTGATCGTAAACATGATCTGCTGGGGCCCCATGAAGAACAACGTATCTTCCATGATGAACGCTTCCAAGGCCGAGCTGTCCGCTGAGACAGTCCAGGCTTCCAAGGACGTCATCCAGAAGGTCGGCGAGGAAGGCGTCGTTCTCTTAAAGAATGACGGTCTGCTTCCTCTGTCCGCAGACACCAAGGCACTGAACGTATTCGGATGGGCCTCCACCAATCCCATCTTCGGCGGCACTGGCTCCGGTTCCTCGGACGCATCCACTGCTGTCGGCATTCTGGCCTCTCTCCAGAACGCAGGCTTTGAGACCAACCAGACCCTGTCTGACATGTATGTCTCCTACAGGGCGGACCGCCCCGTCGTTGCCATGGCATCCCAGGACTGGACTCTGCCTGAGCCCACCGTGGAAGCCTACACCGACGACATCATGAACGGCGCCAAGGATTTCTCCGATACGGCTGTCATCGTGATCGGCCGCTCCGGCGGTGAAGGCGCTGACCTGCCCACCGACATGTACGGCGTCATCCACGGCACCTATGACATGTCCGCACAGGTTTCCGTCAGACCGGAAAGCATGAACTACTACAAGGCTACCTACACCAACAACGGCGATTATGACGACTTCGACGAAGGCGAGCACTATCTGGAGCTCTCCCACACAGAAGAAGCCATGGTCACCAGAGTATGCGACAACTTTGAAAAGGTCATCGTCATCGTCAACGCCAACAACGCCATGGAGCTGGGCTGGGTCGATGAATATGACAGCATCAAGGCTGTTCTTCTGGCTCCCGGCGCAGGCAACACCGGCTTTACCGCCATCGGCGAGATCTTAAACGGCAGCGTCAACCCCTCCGGCAAGACGGCCGACACCTTCGTCAAGGATCTGACCGACACCCCTACCTGGAACAACTTCGGCAACTTCTCCTATACCAACGTAGACGATCTCAAGCAGACCATCGCAGACAATGACGGCGCCTATGAAGGCAACATGGCCTTCGTAAACTATGTGGAAGGCATCTATGTCGGCTACAAGTTCTATGAGACTGCCTTTGACGAAGGCTTCATCAAGAACGAGGAAGAGTACAGAGAAAAGGTCCAGTATCCCTTCGGCTACGGTCTTTCCTACACCAGCTTTGATGAAAAGATCGAAAACTTCCAGGATGCCGGCGAGACTGTGACCTTCGATGTCACAGTCACCAATGAAGGCTCTGTCGCAGGCAAGGACGTGGTCGAGCTCTACTTCACCCCTCCTTACAACAACGGCGGCATTGAGAAGGCTTCCGTCAACCTGATCGACTTTGCCAAGACCGATCTTCTTGAGCCCGGCGCTTCCGAGACCATCTCCTTTGCCATCAACAAGGAAGACATGGCAGCCTATGATTCCGAGGGCATCAAGGTTGATGGCGGCGGCTACATTCTGGAGGCCGGCGAATACACCATCTCCCTCAGAGAAGACTCCCATACCCCCATCGAGGGACAGGAAGTGTCCTTCACAGTGGATGCGGACACCCCCGGACGCGGCTCCGATCTGATCCCTGCGGTCAACGTATTCCAGGACTATGCCCGCGGCACCTTCACACAGCTCTCCAGAGCAGACGGCTTTGCCAACTATGCAGAGGCAACAGCAGCTCCCGCAGAGGACGCCTTTGTCATGAGCGACGAAGTCAGAGCAGACGTGATCGCCCACTCCGTAGCAGGCTATGATCCCGCAGCCCTTGACAATCCCGACGACGTCATGCCCACCGTCGGCGCCAGCAACAACCTCAAGCTGGCCGACTACCGCGGCGTAGACATCGACGATCCTTCCTGGGAATCCCTGCTGGATCAGCTCTCCTATGAAGACATGTCCCTGATGATCAACCTGGGCGGCTGGCAGACAGCAGCGGTTCCCTCCGTCGGCAAGATGGCAACCTCCGACTGCGACGGCCCTGCAGGCCTCTCCAACTTCATCACCGGCGCCTATGGTACCGCTTATCCTGCTGAAGTCCTGATGGCCATGACCTGGAATCCCGAGCTCATCAACGAGATGGGCATCGCCATGGGCCAGGAATACGCCGAGGTCAACAACTACGGCTGGTACGGCCCCGCCATGAACACCCACAGGAACGCCTTTGCAGGCCGTAACTTCGAGTACTTCTCCGAAGACGGCGTTCTGGCCGGCAAGATGGCAGCCTATGAGGTCAACGGTGCCCAGACCAAGGGCGTCTACGCCTACATCAAGCACTTTGCCACCAACGATCAGGAAGGCAACCGCTGCTCCATCCTTCTGACCTATGCATCCGAGCAGGCCATCCGTGAGATCTATCTGAAGCCTTTCGAGATGGTCGTCAAGCAGTATCAGGGCACAGGCCTGGCCGCCATGTCCGCCTTCAACTGGACCGGCTCCATTCCCGCATGTGCCAACCCTGCGCTGCTGAACACCGTTCTGCGTGATGAGTGGGGCTTCAAGGGCTTCGTCGAGACCGACTACAACGGCTCCTACGGCTATCAGATCACCGACCAGTGCATCCGCAACGGCAACGACCTGATGCTGGGCTTCGCTTCCGCAGCCACCAACGTTCTTTCTGACCAGAGCGCAACCGCCACCATCGCAATGCGCAACGCCTGCAGGAACATCATGTACACCATCGTCAACTCCGGCTACTACGCAGAAGGCGCAGCCTCCGGCGGCATGGACAACATGACCAAGACCTTCCTGGGCATCGACATTGCTGTGGCAGCTGTCGTGATCCTGGCCGAGATCCTTCTGTTCAGAAGCAGGAAAAAGAAATAAATTATACTTCGTATAATTCATTTCTTTAAAGCCCGCCGCTGGCGGCGGGACTCCGCCATAAAAGGGTATGAAAATACTTCGTATGAATCATTTTGACTGACAAGAGTAAGCCCGGGCCCCGCAAAGGTCCGGGCTTTACTGGTGTCTCCGGGCCTGAATTTGCGGTCTTTTTCCCAAAGAGCCGCCGCTTTTTTGGCGGATCGGGAGAGAGGGAGAAAATATTTTGTCTGTCAATTTATAATTCTTATTAAGCGACAGGTAACATAAGA
>CAMOUD010000140.1 GCA_946626215.1 uncultured Lachnospiraceae bacterium | reverse complement strand
ATGTATCTTTAGGAAAGGAACCCTGCATGCAACGGGACTATTATCAGAAACACCTGCTTCCCTGCGACATGGAAAGCCCCTTTATCTTTGTCAGCTATTCCTCGGCGGACGCGGAGACCGTCCACAGGGACGTCTGTGAGATGCAGAGACGCAGGTTCAACATCTGGATCGATGACGCCAACCTGGATAAGAGAAAGCCCTCCTGGAAGGAGGACGCCCTGAAGGCGATCCGCAGCTGCAACTGCCGGATGGTCGTTTTTTACGTGTCTTCCTCCTCCCTGGTCAGCGAGCCCTGCCTCAGGGAACTGGATACCACCAGGGCCAGGGAGGTCCTGGAGCTGAACGTGGGAAAGCCCATTCCCCTGGTCCTGGTGGAGGCCGAGCCCATCGGCCACATCCGGGTCTTCGCGGACGAGCTCAGGGAGAGGATCTCATTTCTGGACGAGCCGACGGACAAAAAAGAAGGGCTCCTCCGCTGTCTCTTTCACATGACCCGGGACTTTGTCCCCCTGGACAATGAAAAGGTCCGGATCCTGCCCGTCTCGGACACCAGAAGGCTGAAGGAATACTATACAGACCTGGAAAGGTCCCTGCACGGGGCCGGCCGGCAGGCCAGGATCAGCATCTACCGGGTCTACCGCCGGGCCCTGGATTACGCCATCCTGGGAGACCTGATCCGGGCGGAAGCCCTTTTAGAGCCGGTCTCCCCTCACTATCCGCCGGCGGCCCTCCTCCTGGCCCATCTCTATCTGACGAACGGGATCTTGTCGGAGGCCAGGAAGATGGCGGCAGACAGGCTCTGGAAGGAGGCGGACCAGGTCATGTCCGCCTTCAGATGGAGGGACCAGGGAAAGGCCATGACGGAGGCCAGGATGTACTCGGAGGCCCTGGCCTATTACCTGGGAGACGGGGAATACCGGGACAGGGGAGAGAGCCTCTACGAGGCCTCCAAGATCTTTCTGAGAAAGGGCGACAGGAGGAGCGCCATCGCCTGTCTGAACCGGGCCGCCGCCAGAGGCTATCCGGTCCAGCCCCGCTTTATCCGCCTCCTGCATACGGTGCCGGAGGAGGAGATCCGGAAAAAGGCCTATAAGGATGAAGCGCCGGTCCACTGACCCGCATGAGATTTTTGAAAGGAGCATAGCAGGAAGCCTATGAATACACATACCAACCAGAAAGCAGACAGACAGTCCAGGCCCATTCCGCTTTCTGTCCTGGTGAACCGGGGACGGATGATCTTTTTTGACGCGACGGCCATCAACGCGGCCGGCTTCAACAAGCTCCTCATGCAGGCCTTTCCGGACCTGAAGGGAAAAAAGGAGACCTGCCTCTTCATTCCCTCCTTCGCGGCGGCGGCCATAGCCGAGGATAAAAAGGCGAATGTCAGCACCCTGATCCGCTATAAGTTGGCGGCCGTCCTGAACGTGCCGTCCGTCAGGGACTATGAAGGCTTTCTCCCCCTGATCGCGGGAAGGAGCCGGGAAAAGGGAGATTTCTGCTTTCTCGTGAACGATCCCGGAAAGGCCAGGAGCATCCTGGCCGCTTCCAAGGCTGCCGGGATCTTTGTCCAGATCTTCATGATCACGGACGAGGGCCAGCTGACAGGGATCGATTTCCGAAGAAAGGAGACCGGCCGGGGGAGCGGCCCTGACAAGATCCTTCCGGACGCCTTTGCCCTCTGCGACAGGCCGGAACGCATGCAGGTCAGACCCTACAGGTCCGCCGGCCTTCTGGGCCCCGGGTCCGTGGTCTATACAGAGGACGGCCAGGCGGTCCGCCTGATGGAAAAGGAGGTCGCCAACGTCAACGGGACCACCTACAGGACCGCCTCCTCCCTGGGCTGGGCCAAGATCTACGCGCCCCAGTTCATGAACAGCTTCATGGAAGCCAAGATCAGGCGGATGCTGTCGAAGCCCGTATCCTGGCCCGGACTCTGCTGGCCCAGGGGGATCCTCCGGGACAGGGCAGGCACCTTTGTGGGCATCCTGACAGCCCCCTCCCGGGGCGTGCCTCTCCATACGACCATCTTCAGATCCTCGGGCCTGGAGCAGGCCTTCCCCGACTGGGACAGGAAGGACCTGACTGACCTGACCATCACCATCCTGAAGGCCTTTAATTACCTCCACAGGATGAACATCCTCATGGGCTGCGTCAATCCGGCCTCCATCCGGATCGTGTCTCCCGGGGAGATCTTCCTCCTGGATACGGACAACTACCAGATCGAGGGCTTCCCCTGCCTGGTCTACAACGTTTCCTTCACTCCCCCTGAGCTCCAGGGCCGGAGGATCTACCTGTGCACAAAGGACAATGAGGACTACGCCGTGGCCATGCTGGTCTTCATGCTCATGATGCAGGGCAAGACTCCCTATACCATTGACCGGAAGACGCCGGCCGCCAAAGCCCTGGTGGACCGGAATTTCCCTTTCAGCGCGGGGAATCTCAAGGGGTCCGGGGTCAGGAACGCCGCCATGCCCGGGACCTGGCGCTTCATGTGGTCCCACCTGACTCCCTTCAAGGAGCCCTTCTACCATACCTTCCAGAAGGGGGCCAGGTACGAAAGGCCCCAGGACCGGCTCAGGGCCTCCGACTGGCTCCGGACCTCGGAGAGGTTCCGGGAGAGCCTGGAGAGGCCCTCCGACCCGGAATCCCTGAGGATCCGTCCCAGGACCTTCAAGAGGAGCAAAGAGGAGCCCTTCTACCGCTGCGAGATCTGCGGCGTGGAGCATCCCCGCTTCTATTTTGACAGGACCTATTTCGACGAGCATAAGGTCTGCAACGGCTGTATGGGCAAGAAGTCCGACAAGTCCTTTACCTGCCGGAGCTGCGGAAGGACCTTCTACTATACCAACCGGACCAGGTTCTTCCACGAAAGGAAGAAGAGGGAGGACGCGGACTGGAAGGACCAGAAGTACTGCCGGGACTGCAAGAGAAAGACGGAGGCCTGCGTGGACTGCGGCAGGGAGTTCCCCTTCTACCGGCTCAGGAACGGGTGCTGCCCCGACTGCGGCAGGGAGCCCTGGAAGACCAAGCGCTGCAGATCCTGCGGGAGGACCTTTACGCTGACCCGGGCGGATTATCACGCCACGGTGGGCCAGGGGAAATATGAACCGGAACGGTGCCCTGACTGCAGGAAGATGAGACGCGGCGGGGGAGGCTTCAGGTTCTGAGCAGGGGAAGAAAGGAGAAGGTCTATGGGATATGAATACAGATCCCGGGAAGGCGAAGACGCCTTCACCGAGGATTATTACCGGGAATATGAAAGCGGGATGTCCCTGGGCGACGCCAGGATCCCCATCGTTATCGTGGTGGACACCAGCCAGTCCATGAACATCATCGTCAACGACCCTTCGGAAGTCGTCCGCTGTGCCGGCACGGACCGGCAGCAGGACGGCCTGTCCGTCTATACGGTCAGGGCAAAGCCCGGCTATACCCTGAAGAGCCGGCTGGACGCATGCCGGGAGGTCTTCCGGGAGATGCTGGTCCGGATGCAGAAGGACCAGACCCTGAGGAAGACGGCCTCTGTCTGCATCATCAGCTTCGACAAATTCGCGGACTGCCTGCAGGACTTCCTGACCGTCAGCAGCATCGATTCCTCCATCACCAGGGAGCTGAAGCTGGGAGCCCCCCAGACCAGGGCGGCCGTGGGCCTGTCCAGGGGCCTGGAACGCCTGGACCGTCAGCAGGAGATGATGGCGGAGTTCGGGAACGACTCCTATAAGCCCGTCCTGATCTTTATGAGCGACGGCAATCCCACCGACAGGGCCGAGGCTTACAGGATGCAGGGCGAGGTCAGGAAACGGTCGGAAGAGGGCACCCTGAACGTCATCCCCGTCGCCATCGGCCGGGACCTGGACGAGTCCTTCCTCCGGGGGCTGACAGGGGACGGAAGGGTCTACCACATGACCACGGAGCGGGAGTTCCGGGAGGTCTTTTCCCTGATCTCCCAGAAGATCCGGACCACCACCGCCCTCATGCCGGCGGATGAGGATACCGGAAACATGGCCGAGCACGCCGATACCACCGTGCCCTCCACAGAATACGGGAGCGACTTCAGCATGGACCTGGACGACTTCCTGAATTCCTGAACCCATGACCGGGAGTTCCCTGAAAGGGGAGCTCCCGGATCTTCTTTGGACGATTCGTATACCGGGCAGGGACTTTGTCCCTGCCTGTATATTTTTGGACCCGGATACAGTACAATACAAGGCGGGAGAGAAGCGGCCCGGAACACGGACAGCGCGGAGGAGGATCCCCGTTCTCCCGGCAGTACGATTCAGGAGGAAACAGCATATGCAGACAGACAGAAAAAGCCGTATGGCAGGGATCGTGATCTCCATCCTTGTCATCCTTCTGGGCCTTGGCTGGAAGGGCTTCACCAGGGTCCATACCGTGACCCTCTATGCGGAGGAAGGGAGCAGGAGCGAAGAGATCTCGCCGGTCTTCGGCAGGGTCCGGGTCAGCGGCACTGCCGACACCTCCCTGGTCTTTACGGATACGGAGACCGGAGAGACCTTTGAGATCGGCTATATCACCCCCGGAGTCACGGAGACCATCGTGCTGGAAAGAGGAAGCTGGTACAAGGTCGAGGGCGCGGGAGACCTGACCCTGAGTCCGGTCACCGTCCGGACCGAATAAGAAAAGAAGGAGGATCCGGCAGAGGGAGAGGAGGAAGTGAAAGATGGGTCAGATGGCGCGTATGTTAAAAGGAGTCAGGACCAGGTCAGCGATCGCCCTCCTGGTCCTGCTGACGGCCCTCACGGCAGGAGCCTGTTCCGGCCGGGGACAGGCGGCGGATCCGTCCGCGGATCTTTCCGCTGACCAGGCAGCGGCAGATACCTTCATCCGGATCGACAGAGACGATCCGGAGGCCTGGAAGGGCGAACTGGACAATGTCCGGTTCCTGCCGGAGGTCAGGATGTCCGGGAGCGCCCAGTTCTCGGAGGACCAGTTCCATGACCTGGCGGACAGGCTCCGGGAGACAGGAAAGGACGTCGTGATCGTGGACTGCCGGCTGGAAAGCCACGGCTTCATCAACGGGATCGCGGTCTCCTGGTGCGGAAAAGACAACGCCGCCAATGCCGGCATGAGCGCGGAGGAGGTCATGGAAGCGGAAGAGAAGCTTTCTAGCCTGACAGGGACCTCCGTCACGGCCTATACGGCTGAAAATGACGAGCCCGCTGAGGGGACGGACCTGGAGGCTGAGACCTGGAAGACAGAAAAAGCGCTGGCAGAGGAGGAAGGCTTCGGGTACCTTCGCCTGGCCTGTCCGGACCACTGCTGGCCGCCCGCGGAGGTGATCGATTCCTTCATCGCCTATGCCGGGGACCTTCCGGAGGATACCTGGCTCCATTTCCACTGTCAGGCGGGATCCGGCAGGACCGGCGCCTTCATGACCATCTTTGAGATGATGCAGAGGCCGGGAGTCCCTGTGGAGGAGATCCTGCAGCACCAGGCGGACACCGGGAGCGGGAACCTGGTGGACCGGGCCAAGCCGGAAAAAAGCCACGCCCAGAAGGAACGGTGCGTACTGGCCAGAGCGGCCTATCTCTACATTCAGGAGAACCGGGGATCCGGATACGCGGTGACCTGGAGCGACTGGCTTAAGGATCATTCGGAGACCGTGGTCCTGAAGACCGGGGATGCCCTGGAGGGAGAGGGCTTCAGCTCCGACCCTCTTGTCATGACCGATTCCCTGGAAGCTGTCTCTCAGGGGCAGGCGACCGTGCTGGCGGATGGTATCGTCTATTTCGTGACCGTGGAATGAGGATCCCGGCACGGCTGTCCGGAAAGCGTTTTCGAACGAAGAAAGGAGCAGGATCATGAAAGCCCTCGTCGCTTTTTTTCGGCCGGAGGCAGGACCAGAAGGGTCGCTCTGCGTCTGGCGGAGGCCATCGGGGCTCCGGTCTATGAGATCAGGCCAAAGGTCCCCTATACATCCGCCGACCTCAACTGGATGAACAGGCGGTCCCGGTCCTCTCTGGAGATGAAGGATCCGGACAAGGTCGGCCGGATCGTGAATTTCGGGACCGCTGCCCTGCTGAATTCCACCTGGAAGAAGGTAAAGGCGGAGGCTGAAAAGAAGGGGATCGCCATGGATGAGAGAGAGTTCCACTGCAGAGGGGAATTCAAGGGCATGCACAAGGGAAGGCCCAATAAAAAGGATCTGGAGGAGGCCGCTGCCTTCGTCAGGTCCGTGATCTCGGAATGAAAAGACAAAAA
>CAMOUD010000139.1 GCA_946626215.1 uncultured Lachnospiraceae bacterium | reverse complement strand
GATGACAACATCACCATCATGCTCTTCATCTTCCTGGCAGCCGGCGCCTTCGGCGGAATCGCCGGACAGGCAGGGGGCGCGGCTTCCACCGCCAACCTCCTTCTGAGCATCGTGCCCGGCCGCTTTGCCGTTCCCGGCCTCTTCATGATCGCCAGCCTGATCTCCATGGCCATGGGCACCTCCGTGGGCACCATTTCCATCCTGGTCCCCATCGCTGCCGAAGCCGCGGCAGGCGGCGGCCTCTCCCTCCCCCTGTGCGTAGGCACTGTGGTGGGCGGCGCCATGTTCGGAGACAACCTCTCCTTCATTTCCGACACCACCATCGCGGCCACCAAGACCCAGGGCGTCAAAATGAAGGACAAGTTCCGGACCAACTTCCTGATCGCCCTCCCGGCTTCCATCGGGTCCCTGCTGATCCTGGTCCTCCGGTCCTTCTTTTCCGGACCGGCCCCCATGGGCGAGTATTCCTACAACCTGGTCCAGGCCCTCCCCTACTTCGTGGTCCTTTTCCTGGCCGTTATGGGCCTGAACGTCTTCCTGGTCCTGGGCGCGGGCATCCTCTTATTTATTGCCGCCGGCGCCGTGACCGGGACCCTGACCTACGTCTCCGCCTTCACCGCCATGGGAGCCGGGACCTCCGGCATGTTCGAGACCATGATCGTCACCATCCTGGTGGCCTCCATCGGATCCCTGATCCGGGAGAACGGAGGCTTTGAGGCCATCCTGCTCTTCATTGAAAAGCACTTTTCCGGCAAACGGGGCGGCATGCTGGGCATCAGCCTCCTGACGGCTCTGATGGATGTCTCCACGGCCAACAATACCGTCGCCATTGTCATGGCGGCTCCCATCGCCCGGGAGATCAGCCGCAGGTCCGGCATCGAAGCCAAAAAGACCGCCTCTCTCCTGGATACCTGCTCCTGCATCATGCAGGGAATCATCCCCTACGGGGCCCAGCTCCTCATCGCTTCCAGCCTGAGCGGAATCTCCAGCCTGGACATCATGCCCTGTCTCTATTATCCATACCTGCTCGCCGCCTGCGTCCTGATCTCCATCCTGAGAGAAAAGGAGTGAGGCTTCCCGGGGCGCCTTAAGACTTCCAGACCAGCCTGTTGTCTGTGATGGAGGCTCTAAGGCGCCCTGTTTCTTTCAGCCAGGTCAGGTAGGACCGGACCGTCGAGCCCACCAGGGCGTGCTGCTCGAAGGTCATGACAAGGCCATAGCGGTCAAAGACCTCCTTCAGGATGTCGTCAAAGGAGGCCGGGGCCCGGCAGATGGAAAGAAGGGTCTCCGCCGTCTCATGGACCCTGGCAATATTGGCGGCGGCCAGGGGCCGGATGTCCTCCGTCGGCGCCGCGTGGGCCGGGATAAAGAGGGCGGCCTCCATCCGGCTCACCCTTTCCAGGGTATCCAGATAGGCCCCCACGTCCACCAGGAAGCTGATCCGGTACTTGTCCAGGGTCTCCTCCGAGGCGAGGCAGTCCGCCAGATAGACGATGTCATCCTCTGTCCGGAAGCCCGCCATGGCAAAGGAATGGCCGGGCAGGGAGAGGAGGGACAGGCCCTCCGGCAGGACCTCTTCTGTCAGGGGCAGGACCTCCGACCCCTGGGCCATGAGGAACTTGTGCCGAAGGTCCGAAGGCGGATCCCCCCCGTAGAGGAAGGCAGGCTCCAGAAGAGGGTGCTCCGTAAAGTCCCTCTCGATGCCCGGCGCGTAGATCCGGCAGCCGGTCTGCTTCTGCAGGTACTGGTTCCCCCCGATGTGGTCCGCGTGGGAGTGGGTGTTATAGATGGCCTCCAGGGTCCAGCCCCTCTCGTCCAGGTGCTTTTTCACTTTTTTCCCGGCGCTTTTGTCATTGCCGCTGTCGATCAGACAGACCCTGTCCGGGCCGGTCCTGTACAGGCCGATCCTGGCCGGGCTCTGGATATAGAAGCTCTTTTCCGTGACCTGGATCAGTTCATACATGCCGCTGCCCCTCCTTCTTCTCTCCCTTTGTCCTTCCTTCCGCCTCCTGGCGGCGGGAGGCCTTTTTTTATGTCCGGTCCCTGACCACCTCTGTTCCCGGCCGGTTCTCCCGGAGCCAGGAAAGGATCTGGTCTTCATGGCGCCTGGCAGCCGTGATCACAAGGCCGGGAGCGCCGCCCGAAAAGAAGACCAGGCTCTCCTGAAAGGACCTGACAAAGACCACGTTCTCCCAGCCGATCCGGACCCGGTATCCCTCTCCCCGGACCAGCTCGACTCCCTCCTCATCCAGGATCAGGGCTCCGGGCCTGTTCTCTGCCAGCATAGCCCTGTACATGGACTCCAGCCGGAAATAAAAGGCCAGGCCTATGGCCAGGGCGGCGATCAGGAGCCCCAGGGCCAGCATGACCAGATGATCCGCCTTTCCCCGGACCACGAAAAAGAGCATGAGGGCCAGGGCGGCCCCGTCCAGGATCAGGAGCCTCCGATAGCTTTTAAAACAATCTTTCAGTCTGTACTGATGGTCCTTTATCAGATATCGGTACTGGGCGGTCACGCTGACCGCCTCCCTGTAGAAGGCTTCGCTTCCCTTCTCTGTGATCTCGATCCGCATGGGGACTCCTTTCTGTAGTCTGTGCTTTCTCCTGATGAAGCGCTTACCTCTGCTCTACTTCGATCTGGGTATGACCGCCGTCATCTTCATAGACCTCCACTGTAAAGGCATACTCGGTATCCCCGTCCCGGATCACAAAGTCCGTGGTCCCGTACTGCTCTGTCCGGACCCGGATCATGGGATCTTCTCCGGTGCTTTCCAGACTGATCTCCGCGGCTCCCTCCTCTTCCTGCAGGACCTGGGCCTCCTCCGTGAGGATGATCCCCTCGGGCAGGAAAAGGGTATTATTGATCTCCAGCTTCCGGCTGGTCAGGGCTATGATCAGGACGCCCGCTGCCGCGGCCAGGAGGCAGACCAGCCTCTTTTTCCCGTCTCCGCCAAAGGCCAGGGTATAGACAAGGACCTGTCCCAGACAGAGCAGGGCCGTGACCAGGAGGTGGGGGAAATGCCGGAGACAGAATCCGGCGGCGTCGAAGAAGGTCATCCCCAGAAAGGCCAGGACAGGTGCCAGGATCAGGACGCTCAGCCAGTTCTTCCTTGAGATATGCCAGCCGATCCAGGCCATGGGGAAGGTCAGGAGGGTGAACAGGAACCAGTACCCGTAAAACCGGAAGAGCCCCCAGCCCAGGGCGGAAAAGGGGACCTGGATCAGGTAGATCAGGGGCTGGCTGACCAGGAAAAAGACAAAGGTCTTCAGGGCCGCCTCCAAGGGCTTCTTCGCGTTGGCCATGATGAGCACGGCGGGGATGAACCAGGCCTCCAGATGGACGCCCATCCGTTCAAAGGAGGTCCCTTTGAAGACGGGCAGGATCAGAAAGGCCGCTGTCAGGGCCCCGGCGCCGACTGCCATGAAAAGGACCAGGGGCCAGGTCAGGGAAAGGCCTCCGTAGATCCTGCCGGTCAGAGACTTATCGCTGTGACTGTCTGTTTGATGCATAGCTGCCTCCTCAGCGCCTTCGCGCTTTTTGTTTCTTACCCGTCTATGATACTCGCAGGCGCCGGCTTTTTCAACGGGACAGGAAGGGCGCGAAAAGGACCAGCCCGGGCACAGAGCCCGGGGCTGGTCCGCGTCTGGTCCGGCGCCTTCCGGCCCGGGGATCAGTATTTTCTGGAAAAGATCATGCAGCTGGCCCAGTAAAGGACGAGCAGCAGGCAGAGACAGAAGTAAAGGGTCAGCTGGATCTGGGTCTTCCCCATGGCCGCGGCCGCCACCGAACCGGCCGCCTCGAGCAGGACGGCCATATAGCCCGCGAAGGCCCAGCTCTTCATCCGGATGTACTGGTTCCTCTCATCTCCCGCCTCCGTATCGATCCTCTCCCGGTAGCCCGCGTCCTTTTTGTAGCGCATGGCCCTGGCCAGGTTCACGGCCCCCACCGCCGTCAGGGCTCCGCCCATGCCGGAATAGAGGGAGGAGTCCAGGACCTCCGCGATGGAAAGGCCGATCAGGATCAGGCCCAGGATGATCCACAGGATATCCAGAACGATTCTCCGATTGTTGTTGTACATGCTCATTCCTCCTCGTCAAATATGAAAACTTCCTCAATGGTCATGCCGAAATAGGCCGCGATCCGGTGGGCCAGCAGGATCGACGGATTATAGCGGCCGTTCTCCAGAGAGCTGATGGTCTGCCGCGACACCTGCATCTGCCTGGCCAGGTCTTCCTGGCGGATCCCCCTCTGGTTCCTGATTTCTTCGATCCGGTTCTTCATGGCATCGCCTCCTTCCTGTCTGTGTAAAGTTTGCTTTACATCTGTATCATACCTCTCTGTCCCGGCAATGTCAAGCGCGCTTTACATAATTCTTTTCGTTATTCCGTATGGTTTTTCTCAGAAATCCCCAAGAACTATGTTGACAGGCGACATATGTCGTGATACGATACAGTCGTAAGATGATATGTCGTTAGGCGATATATCGGGAGGTGATACAATCCATGAAGAAAAGCGAACCCATGTCGGAAAGCTACTATTACATCCTGCTCTGCCTGGCCAAGGGTCCCAATCACGGCTACGGCATCATGCAGATGACAGAGAAGCTCTCCGGAGGCGAGGTAAAGATCGGCTCCGGAACCATGTACGGAGCCACCAGCAACATGATGAAGAAGGGGTGGATCCGGGAGACCATGTCCGGTGAAGCAGGCCTGGAGCGAAGAAGGCTCTACCAGCTGACCCCGGAGGGCCGGACGGCCCTCCGGGCAGAGATCGCCCGGCTCAGGCGGATGCTGGACAACGCAGAGGAGGTATAAGACATGCCCAGACAGTACAGAACATCCTTCCGCGCCTATGCCGCCTGGAATTACCAGAAGGAGCTCGAGGACCTGAACAGGGCCTCCGACCAGGGCTGGCAGCTGGTCAGGGGCGGCTGCTTCCACAGCCGGTTCGTAAAGAACCCGGCGATCCGCTACCGCTACCAGCTGGACTACGGCCCCATCGAGGACATGGGCCGCTACATCGAGACCTTCCGGGAACAGGGCTGGGAATACATCAACTCCACCTTCAACGGCTGGCACTACTTCCGCAAGCTCTATGACCCTTCCCTGCCGGAAGAGGAGTATGAGATCTTCACGGACCGGGAATCTTTCCATGAGATGAACAATCGCTGGGCCAGGCTGGCCCTGATCATCGGCTGCCTGCTGGGGCTCTGCGCCCTGTTCTTCGCGGTCCGCGTCCTGATCCCCGCTCCTAACCTGCCCAGACTGATCCAGGTCCTGACCCTCCTGGCGGAAAGCCTGGTCCTGATCCGGGGCGCCCTGATCATGCGGAACCCGGACGAGGTCCGGCGCCGGAAGGAAAGCGGCCTCTTCCTGGCCCTCTTCTTTGCCGTGGTCTTCCTGGGGGCCGGCTCCAGTATCGCCCTGGAGTCGCTGCGGCCGGACTATTATACGGAGCAGGGGGCCACCTCCGTGGAGGCTCCCATCCATGACAACCGCTGGATGGTCTTTCAGGTCACCTATCCGGACCGCTACTACCTGGACCTGGACATCGAAGCCGAAAAGCCCCTGACCTTCGCCGTCCTGGACGGGGACGGGACTCCCGTCTACGAGGTGACGGAAACGGACTTCCATGAAAAGGACCTGGCCCTCAGGCTTTCCCCCGGCTCCTATTCGATGTCCATGTCCTGCGAAAGCGGCTTTCACCTCACCACCCGGATCGAATAGGCGGCAGACAAAAAAACGAAAACACTCAAAAATCGTTAAAGAAAAGGACTCTCCTCCCGCCTGCCGGCGGGGGAGAGTCCCTGCTGTTTAAGAATATCCGGGCCTGAAGACGCTTTTGCGGGCCAGGTCTTCGCGGAACGTCTGTCCGGGATCAGCCGATATAGTGGATCCTGTCCTCCTCGAACCGGTCCTGCTGAGCGCCCTTCCGGGCAGGATAGCCCAGAGGGAAGAGGGAAAAGGCCTCCAGGTCCTCCGGCAGGTCCAGGATCTCCCGGACCCTGTCCATCCGGTCCTGTTCGGGAGCGATGCCCAGCCAGACGCCGCCCAGGCCCAGGGATTCCGTCATCAGCCAGATGTTCTCCTGGGCAATGGCCATATCGATCTGGGCGTACACAGGAAAGAGCAGGCCCTTTTTCCGGTAGACGGGCACAATGACCAGGGGAGCGCCCGCCGCGCAGCCCGCGTAGGGGCTGACCCCGGAAAGGGCCCGGATGGTCTCCCTGTCCCTGACCGCATAGAATTCCCAGGGCCTCTGGTTCCCGGCGGAAGGGGCCTGGA
>CAMOUD010000138.1 GCA_946626215.1 uncultured Lachnospiraceae bacterium | reverse complement strand
TTCTTCTATTCTGACTGTCCTTCTTCTTTTCCTGACCGTCCATCATCAGTTCCGGCCCCGTCTGTTTTCAGACCTTTTTCAGGCCGGCGGCGTTCGGAACGATGACGATATAGGCTCCTTTTTTCACATATTTCATCAGGCTCAGCATGACGGATTCGGGAACGCCCACGCAGCCCGCTGTATACCAGTGGTCGGTGCTCCTGCAGTGGAGGAAGATCCCGCTCCCCCTGCCGTAGACGGCGGGGTTCATGTTGAAGCCGATGACCATGGCGTATTTGTACTGGTAGTAGTCGATCAGGTGCTCGCCGGAGGTCTTTTTCTTTTCCACCCAGCAGTTGTAGGCGGCCCTGGTGCAGGACCACCAGGAGTTCCTGGTGATCTTCCGATAGGGGAGCTTCGTGCCGGGATTGGAGCCCTTGCCGAAGGCCAGGGTCAGGGGAAAGGCTCCGATGGGAGTCGTCTTGTCTCCGGCCTTTCTTTTGGCGGCCTCCTTCAGGCCCTTTTTCCCGTAGCCGCAGTAGGAGAGGATGGGGGCCTGCTTCCAGGAAGAGCCCGACCTGTCCCATACGGTCAGCTTATGGCCCAGGACCAGGACGATCTGGCTGGTCTTCCTGGCCGCCCCGGTAGAGGCGATCAGGCCCGGCAGGGCCCCGTCGGTGACCAGGGCCCCGGCGGGGTGGGAGCCCGCCTTCTTTTTGCGGAAGCTGTATTTGACGTTGTCAATGGTATGGCTGCCCATGGCGGCCGCGCCCTTGACATGGCCGTACTTGTTGGACTTGAAGAAGTAGTAGAGGTCATTCCCGATTCTCTGCCAGCCGGTCACGGCCTTGCCGTTCCTGTAGTAATAGAGCCTGCCGTCCTTCTTGACAAAGCCGGTCTTTACGGCGGCCTGGGCCGTCACGGCGGGAGACAGGGAATCCATGGAAACATCCATGGAACCATCCGCGGAAAGGGCAGGGGAGCCGGGAAGGCAGGGAGAGAGGGCCAGGGAGGCCAGGAGCAGACAGGTGAGGAGCAGGCGCAGGGTCTTTTTCCGGAACACGGAAGCCTCCTTTCCGCGGGCTCAGACCAGGAGCCGCAGGCGTTTGCCCATAGGGCGGATCGTGATCTTGCTGGACTTGCAGGTGACCTCTCCGTCGGTATGGACCCAGAGAGGGACCTTGGATTCAATATGGATGGTATGGGCCCTCTTTTCCGATACCCCGCTGAATTTCAGATGGGCTCCGGTATAGGCCGTGGGGAAGATATAGAAGAAGCGGAGACGGTTCAGGTCGCCGGCCATGCAGACATCCAGGAGGTCGTCCGTGGCGGAAGCGTGGGGACCGAAGAGGAAGCCGCCGCCCTCGTAGGGCTGGTTCATGGCCACGGCCAGGAGGGACCTGCGGAACCGGACAGTCCTGCGGCCCTTGTCTGATTCAAAGACGATCCGCATGGGGACCATGGGAGACTTCAGGATGGACCGGATGGCCGCATAGATATAGATCAGCCGGCCAAGTCCCAGGGTATTGAGAACGGGCTTGGCAGGGGACCTCTGGGCCACGGCGCAGCATTCAGCCTCAAAGCCGATGCCGGCGGAAATGTTGAAGAGCCTTCTTTCCCGGCAGGGGGCCAGGGCCTGGCAGCCTTCCACGGGCTGATGGGTGACCGGATCCAGGTTCTCGGAGCTGTTGTAGAAAAGGACCTCACCGATGTCGCAGGACCGCCTTTCCTTACCCTCCAGGATCCGGTCCACCAGGTCCTTTTCAAGCCTGGGAAGTCCCAGGCTCCTGCCAAGGTCGTTGCCCGACCCGGTGGGAATAAAGCCCAGAAGGACCCTGTCAAAATCCCGGATCCCGTTCACGGCCTCGTTGACGGACCCGTCTCCTCCCAGGATCACCAGCTTGACGGTCTCCTCCGTTTCCGTAATGGAGGCGGCCAGGTCCCGGATGGTGTGGGTCTCATCGGAGTAGTAGACGGTATAGGGTTCTCCGGAAGACAGAAAACAGGGCTCGATGCGCTGCCAGTTCTTAAGGCCCCGGCCGCCGCTGCTGCCGGGATTGACAATGATGTGGTACATAGGATTTCCTTCCCCCGTGGATCCGCGGACAAGAACGCCCCCGCAGCCAGCGCTGCGAGGGCCTGGTAGACACCTTTTATTATAGCAAAACGGAAGCAAAGATGCTGTAAAAAACGGCCGGACCGGATCCTTTCCGGCCTTCTTCCTCTGGTCCTGATCGGACCATCAGGCCGCCTTTTTCGGAAAGACAATGGTCCGCAGCATGGTGACGAAGCAGGCTGTCCCGCCCACAAAGTTGGAGACCGGCTCCGCCATGAAGACGCCGGCGGGCCCCAGGCCGCGGATATGAGGAAGAAGGAGGGTCAGGGGGACCACGATCACCACCTTGCGGAAGAGGGAAAAGAAGATGGCCTGCTTTTTCCTGTTCAGGGCCTTGAAGGTGGTCTGTCCGCTGATCTGGAGGGCCTGGAAGACAAAGGCGAAGAAGTAGAGATGGAGGGCGGAGACGGCCGGCTCCATCAGGTCGGGACTGGAGGAGAAGATGCCGATGAAGAAACGGGGCGCGCCCAGGATCAGCATCCAGGACAGGAAGGTATAGGAGACCCCGATGGCGGTCATGATCAGGATGGATCCCCTGACCCGGTCCGGCCGCTCGGCCCCGTAGTTGTAGGAGATTACGGGGCTCGCCCCTTCTCCCAGGGCCAGGACGGGGGTGTCCATCATCTGGCGGATGGAGGAGACCACGGTATAGACGGAGATATAGATGTCGCCGAAGCCGGAGAGGACCTGGTTGCAGGCGATGCTGACCAGGCAGTTGGTGGCCTGCATGATAAAGCCGGAGGTCCCCAGGGAGACGATGTCCAGGGCCAGGGCGGTCTTTTTCAGGAACCGGGAGGGCGTAAGGAGGCGGAGCCGCAGCATGGCCCTCCGGCTGAAAAGGAAGCGCAGGGCAAAGCCGGCGGACAGGGCCTGGGAAAGGACCGTGGCGACGGCGGCTCCCCGGATCCCCATGTCAAGGCCGAAGATCAGGACCGGGTCCAGGACCAGGTTGGCCGCGGCGCCGATCACCACCGTGAACATGCCGGTGGAGGGAAAGCCCTGGGCCGTGATGAAGGGGTTGAGGACGGAGGCCGTCATGATAAAGAGGGTCCCCAGAAGGTAGATCCTGAGATAGGAAAGGGCGTAGGGAAGGCTTTCCGCGGAGGCGCCCAGGAGCCTCAGGAGGGGGGAAGCGGCCAGCTCTCCGAAAAGGGTCAGGACCAAGGCCGTCGCAAAGGTCAGGAAATAGGCCGTATGGAGGATATCTTCCGCCTGGTTCGGCCTCTTTCTGCCCAGGGCGATGGAGGCCAGAGGGGCCCCGCCCATGTAGAGGCAGGAAAAGGCGTTGATGAAAATGATGATGGGAAAGCAGAGGCCCACGCCCCCCAGGGCCATGGTGCCCGCCTCCGGGATCCGGCCGATATAGATCCGGTCCACGATGTTGTATAAAAGAGCGACGGCCTGGGCGGCCATCATGGGGAGGGCCGTCATGAGGATGCTGCCGGTCAGGCTTCCGTTCTCGAAATCCACCTGTTTCATGCTGCGCGTACCTTTCTGTCCGAAGACGTATCCAGTATAGCACAGTTTTCTCCCGTTACCATGAGCAGGCACCGGCGACAGGCTGAAAAAGAGCGGGGCCGGACAAAAAAAGAATGGAAACAGGCATGGCAATTTAGTTGTAAAAAATTCAATTGGCCTGTACAATGAGAGCATAATTCAAAGGAAGAGACCCGATCAGGAGGAGACCCGCTATGGAAGGACAGGAATTTGAATGCCTGAAATTGAAGAACCAGATCTGCTTTCCCCTATATGTCTGCTCCAAGGAGATCATCAGGCGCTATAAGCCCCTGCTGGACAGGCTGGATCTGACATATACCCAGTACATCACCATGATGGTCCTCTGGGAGCATACCAGGATGAACGTCAAGGAACTGGGAAGCTGCCTCTATCTGGATTCCGGTACCCTGACCCCGGTCCTGAAGAAGCTGGAGAACAAGGGCTATCTGAAAAGGAGCCGGTCCAGAGAGGATGAGAGGAACCTGATCGTGACCATCACGGACAAGGGGCGGGAGCTCCGGACCCAGGCCCTGGAGGTGCCCTCGGGCATGGCCTGCGTGGTCCATCTGAGCCCTGAGGAGGCGGATACCCTCTATACCCTTCTTTACAAGATCCTGGACGGGATGCCGTCTGTCTGAAACAGGCTGTCAGACGGCCGGTCCGGAAGGGACCTCTGAGGCAGGCGTTCCGGCCGGATGATTCGTGTTTTTGGATTCAGGGGTGCTGAAAAGTTCGGGTTTATAGTATAATAGGCATATAGCAACTGGCGGCGCCCGGGGAACGGGCAGGATCATCCGAAAAAAGGAGGAAAACCATGCAGCCGTATACTAAAATCCGCTCCAAGAGATACAATGACGTGATCCTCAAGGTGGTGCCCGGACATTTTGTGACGCCCAACTCCCATATCAATTACTATATTGATATGACGACCATGAAGTCCAGACAGAGCGAAGCCATGGAATGCGCCAGGGCCATCGCGGAAGCCTACGCGTCCAGCGCCATCGTGGACACCATCGTCTGCATGGACGGGACCGAGGTCATCGGGGCCTATCTGGCAGAGCAGCTGACCAGGGTCGGCGTTCTTTCCATCAACATGCACCAGACGATCTATATCATGTCTCCCGAATACAACATGTCCGGGCAGATGATCTTCCGGGACAATGTCAAGAGCATGATCAGCGGCAAGCATGTCCTGCTCCTGCTGGCATCCTCCACCACCGGCACCACCATTACCAGGGCTGTCCAGTCCGTCAAGTATTACGGCGGCACCATCGCCGGCATCTCCGCCATCTTCTCGGCGGCGACCAAGGCCATGGGCGTCCCGATCCATTCCCTTTTCTCCATGGCGGACCTTCCGGACTACAAGACCTTCAAGCCGGACAACTGCGCCATGTGCAGGCAGAAGGAGAAGATCGACGCCATCTGCAACGGCTTCGGCTATTCCACTGTTTACTGAATAATCAATTTTTGTTATTCCTTCCCTGAGACCCGGCCTCCGGCCGGGTCTCTTTATGTCCGGCTTGTAAACGTTATCTGAAGAATTTGTGAAAAGTGTGCGTTCCCTTTGACTTTATGGTATTCTATACTAGTATGTCTATGTGCAGAAACCGGAAGGTTTCCGGGACGGACATAAGATAGAAGACAGAAAGTGAGGTTATACTTATGGCTGGCTTTTTAGATAAAGTATTCGGTACACATTCACAGAGAGAGATCAGAAGGATCAATCATCTGGTGGACGGGGTCGAGGCCCTGCGGGACCAGATGATGGCCCTTTCCGACGAGGAGCTGCGGGATAAGACCCGGCAGTTCCGGGCCAGGCTGGCCCAGGGAGAGACCCTGGACGACCTCCTGGTGGAGGCCTACGCGGTCTGCCGTGAGGCAGGCAGAAGAGTCCTGTCCCAGGAGACCCCCATGGAGGCCTTCCGGGTCCAGATCATCGGCGGCATCATCCTGCACCAGGGACGGATCGCGGAGATGAAGACCGGTGAAGGCAAGACCCTGGTGGAGACCATGCCCGCCTACCTGAACGCCCTGGAGGGCAAGGGCGTCCATGTCGTCACCGTCAACGACTACCTGGCCAAGCGTGACTCGGAGTGGATGGGCCAGGTCTACCGGTTCCTGGGCATGACCGTGGGCTGCGTCCTCAACGGGATGACCAGCGCGGAGCGCCAGGAGGCCTACAACTGCGACATTACATATGTCACCAACAATGAGCTCGGCTTCGACTACCTGCGCGACAACATGGCCATCTACAAGCACCAGCTGGTGCTCCGGGGCCTCCACTACGCCATCATCGATGAGGTGGATTCCATCCTGATCGACGAGGCCAGGACCCCCCTGATCATTTCCGGTCAGTCCGGCAAGTCCACCAAGATCTATGAGGCCTGCGATATCCTGGCCAAGCAGATGGTCCGGGGCGAAGACGTGGAGGAGCTCTCCAAGATCGACGCCATCATGGGCATCGAGCAGGAGGAGACCGGAGACTACGTGGTCAATGAAAAGGACAAGGTGGTCAACCTGACCGCCTCCGGCGTGGCCAAGGTCGAACGCTTCTTCCATATCGAGAACCTGGCGGATCCCGACAACCTGGAGATCCAGCACTGCATCATCCTGGCCCTCAGGGCCCACAACCTGATGCACAGGGACCACGACTACATCGTGGACGACGACCAGGTCAAGATCGTCGATGAATTCACCGGCCGCGTCATGCCCGGCAGGCGCTATTCCGACGGCCTCCACCAGGCCATCGAGGCCAAGGAGCATGTCAAGGTCAAG
>CAMOUD010000137.1 GCA_946626215.1 uncultured Lachnospiraceae bacterium | reverse complement strand
TGCCGGACATCCGGAGGCTGCCGAATAGGGAAAACCAGAATCAGGCGTAAATCAGCACAAAAAAAGCGAGGAGAAGGATCTCTGTCATCCTTCTCCTCGTTTTTTCATTCTTTCGTTCCCTTCTTCCCGGGTGTCCCGGAAAGGACTCCTTCTCAGTCCTCAGCGGAAATGGCGTCGGTCTTGAAGATGAAACGGACCTCGTTGTTGTCGTCGTCCACAGCGCCCGCGTAGGAGGTGTAGGCGACGCCCGCGTCGCAGATGCCCTTCAGCCGGTCCGTCACATCGGCGATGCTGCCGCCGAAGAGGTCTGTCAGCCTGGAGATGCCTTCATCCCTGTATTTGATCACGCCGTCCAGGAGCTCGGCCACGCCCTCGTCCAGCTTGCCTGTGCCGTCAGAAAGCGCGCCCGCGCCGTCTGCCAGGGCCGCCGTTCCCTCCTTCAGGGCCTTCGCGCCTTCGGAAAGCCGGGAGGCGCCGTCATTCAGAGTGTCTGTGCCGTCAGAGAGCTGGGAAGCGCCCGCGGAAAGCCCGGATACGCCCTCCGACAGGGCAGACGCGCCGGCCGCCGCCTGGGAAGCGCCGTCGGAAAGACTGCCCGCTCCCTGGTCCAGCTGGCCGATGCCCGCTCCGGCTGCCTGAGCGCCTGCCAGGAGCTTCCTGGCTCCCTGGTCCAGGACTTTTGTTCCGTCAGAGATCTGAGCGGCTCCGTCCTTCAGGCCGCCCATCTTTTCGGACAGCTGGTCCACGCCCGCTGCCACGGTCTGGGTCCCGGCCGCCAGAGAGCCTGCTCCGGCTGCCGCGTCGTCCATGCCCTGCATGATGGGCACCATGCCCTGGTCCAGCCGGGAAGCGCCGGCGCTTAAGAGGACCAGAGGTCCGGACCCGGCGGGGTTCTCGGGGTTCACGGCATAGAGGGCCTTAAGGCTCTCATGGACCTTCTTCGCGCCTTCCTCCAGCTCGGGAGTCTTGGCGGCAAGGCCCTGGACCGTGCCGACGACTCTGGAAAAGTCGCCCAGGCCCTGCAGGCCGGATTCGATTTTTGTCATGTTCTCCTTAAGGTCAGAAAGGGTGGTGAACAGGCCTGCCGTATCCGAAGCCGCCTTTGTATAGGCGGAGGCGTCGATATCGACCATTTCTCTTGCCCTGGCAAAGCCCTCTGCCTTTCCGGCCTTTTCCTTTGCCTGGGAGAGCTTGTCCTCATAGTCAGCGTCCGCTGCCGTAAAGGCCGCGTAAGCGGAGTCGTAGGCGTCCTGGGCGGCCGTCATGTCCGCGGGCCTGGCCGCTTCCGCATAGGCCTCCATATCCTTCTGATATTTCGCCACAGCCTCCGTATAGGAATCCAGGGCCGACTGGACGGCCTCCCTGCCCTTCACTGAGGCGGATACGTCTCCGTCCTCGCTCTGGGAGGCTTCAGCGGAAAGGGAGCCGAGAGCGGAGTAGACAGCGTCCGCGCTGGGCTTTGCGGGCTCCTCCATGGATGACGCGCTGCGGATATCCCTGAGGGCTTCTCTGGCCTTCTCCAGGGCTGCCTTTGCCGCGTCCCTGGCCTTCTTTGCCTCGTCAGACTCCGCCTTCGCGCTGTCGGCCTCGCTCTGCAGGCTCTTGTATTCCTCATCGATCCTGGCCTGGAGCTTCTGGAGCTTTTCTGAAGCTTCCGTCAGGGCCGCCGCGTCCGCCTTCAGGGTCTCGGGGTCCACATCCTGTAAGAGAGCAGCCATCTCCGCCGTCTGCTCTGTCAGAGTCGGAAGGTCGCCCACGCCGCCCAGAAGGGAATTGACCGTCTGGATGGCTGCGTTCACCTGGGAGACGCCTTCGGAAACAGTCCCGGCTCCCTCCGCCAGGGCGGGGATCCCGTCCTCGGCCAGAAGGGCCTGGGTGCCCTGGTTCAGGCTGTCGATGCCGGCGTCGATCTGGTCCAGTCCCTGGTCCAGCTGATCCAGGCCGTCCCGGAGGGAGGCCGCGCCGTCCGCTGTCTGATGGGCCCCCTGGGAGAGAGCGCCTGCCCCGTTCAGAAGGGCTGCCGCTCCGTCTGCCAGGGCCTGGGTGCCCGGCACCAGCTGAGAACTGACATTGTCAGAAAGCCGAGAAGCGCCGCCGATCAGGTCGCCGGCACCGGCGGCAAGCTGGCCGGTCCCTGCCTTGAGGGAGGAGGCTCCCTCTGCCACCTGGGAGGCGCCGCCGGCCAGGTCGCCGGCTCCGGAAGCCGCCTGGGAGGCCCCGTCCGCCAGAGCGGAGGCTCCCTCTGCCAGGGCCGAAGTCCCGTCCGCCAGGACAGAGGCTCCCTCTGCCAGGGTCCCCGTTCCCTTGTCCAGGGTCCCGGCCCCGTCCGCGAGCCTGGCAGCCCCGTCAGAGAGCTCGCCGGTGCCGTCCTTTAAGGTCTCCACTCCGTCCACCAGCTCGTCAGTGGCGTCGGAGAGCTCATCCATGTCGTCATCCAGCTTTCCAAGGTCCAGATCGTCCAGGTCCAGCTGGGAAAGGAGATCGGACTCGGCCAGGGTCATGGTCATGCCCAGCTCAAAGTCCGTGCAGTCTGCCGTGATCTCGACATACTCGGGGATATCCTCCTCCAGGTCGTCGATCTTAGAGACCGTCTCCGCGTCGTCCAGGTCCTTCTTCAGAGAAGACAGGGACAGGGACTCCTTCAGGCCCGGGAAGGCCACGCCGATGACGATGGAGTTGGACCCTTCCGAGGTCACGCGGCCGTTGGTGACCTCCACGTTCGAGAAATGGTCAGAGGGCAGGACACAGCCGCTGATCATGGCAAAGGGGACCTTGATGGTCTCTTCTTTGCCGTTGACCCGGATGGTGGTATCCGCATGGTTCTGATACTCAAAACGGATCGTGACCTTTCCGCTCTTTCCGGCCAGGTCCTCCGGAGAGATCGCCTTGCCGTCCAGCATGTAGGAGACCGATACATCCACAGGGAGCTTCTTGTCGGTGGTCCCCTGGTAGTAGATATCGGCTCCGTCCGCCTGCCAGGTCATGGACCCGTCCGCCGCCCGGGTGAAGGTCTCATAGCCCTCCACGTTCTCAATGTCCTTCAGGTCCGAATAGTCCTGCAGGGAGGCGGCCCCGTCCCTGTTGCGGAGCCACTCGCTTACAACGATATCCTTTGTTTTGCCCGCCGCGTCTCCGATGACGTAGACAGTCTCCCGCTTTCCGCTCTCGGAAGCGTGGGACTTTGTTCCGGAGGCCAGGGTCTCCTCCAGGACCTCCTGAGCCTGGTCCGCCGATGCCGCCAGGGCGGTCCGGGCCGACAGGCCCGTGCTGCTCAGAGCGATGGTCAGAGACAGGAGAACGCCCAGGACCCTGGGTGATTTCACGGCTGCAAGTTTCCATCTTTTCATAATCCATCTATCCTTTCCGGACAGTCAGTGCCCGATACATCACAAAGAATAAACCCATTTTCAGGCATTTTCAATAATGGTTTCTGTTTTCGTTTTTCCGGTTTTCTTCCTGCCTCCCAGGGAAGTGACCATGATGACCTTGTCGGTGACCATCAGGAAGGAGGGCAGGACAAAGATGACGCAGACCATGCTGATCAGGGCGCCCCTGGCCATGAGGGTGCAGAGGGACGAGATCATATCGATGTTGGAATACAGGCCCACGCCGAAGGTGGCGCCGAAGAAGGACAGGGCGGAGACCATGACCGACTTGGTGTTGGTCTGGACCGTGTCCGCGATGGCCTGCTTCTTGTCCACGCCCCGGAGCCTCTCCCTCCGGTACTGGGTCGTCATCAGGATGGCGTAGTCCACGGTGGAGCCCAGCTGGACCGTGCCGATGACGATGGAGGAGACAAAGGCGATGACCGTGCCGGTGAAGGCCGGGATGCCCAGGTTGATGAAGATCCCGAACTCAATGGTCAGGACCAGGATCACCGGCAGGGACACAGACCAGAAGACCAGGAGGATGATCAGGAAGATCATGCCGATGGAGGCGGTGCTGACCCTGGCAAAGTCGGTGGCCGTGATCCGGATCAGGTCCCTGGTGCAGGGCGCTTCCCCGATCAGCATGGACCCGGCGTCATACTTTTTGGCGATGGCCTCCAGGGCGTCGCACTGCTCGTTGACCTCGTTGGAGGCAACGGCGTATTCGCTGCCCAGGATCAGGAGCTGCCAGTTGTCGGAGGTAAGCTCGTCCATGATCTTTCCGGGGATCATGGCGTCGGGGATGGACCCGCCCTTTAAGGTGGAGAGGCCCAGGACAAAGGAGACCCCGTCCACCTGCTTCATCTCATCCGCCATGGCCCGGACCTCCTTATCGCTTAAGGAGGCGTCGATCAGGAGCATGTCCGTGGCTCCCATGTCAAAGGTCTCTTCCAGCTTCGTGTTTGCCACGATGGAGGGCAGGTCCCTGGGCAGGGAGGAGTCCAGGTTGTAGTAGACGTTCGTATGGTTATAGCCCCAGACGGCCGGTCCCAGGAGGAGGAAAAAGAGGACCAGGAAGACTTTGTAGTGGTCCGTCACGAATTTTCCGATGCCGGGGAACTCCGGGATAAAGGGCCTGTGCCGGGTCTTCTTTATGGCTCCGTCAAAGATCAGGATCATGGCAGGCAGGATAGTCACGCAGGCTATAACGCCCATGCAGACCCCCTTGGCCATGACGATGCCCAGGTCCAGGCCCAGGGTAAAGCTCATGAAGCAGAGGGCGATAAAGCCGGCCACCGTGGTCACGGAAGACCCGACGATGGAGCTGAAGGTCTCCTCGATGGCCAGGGCCATGGCTTCCTCCTTGTCCCTGCCCTCCTCCAGCCTGGCCTCATAGGAATGCCAGAGGAAGATGGAATAGTCCATGGTCACGCCCAGCTGCAGGACCGCCGCGATGGCCTTGGTCACGTAGGAGATGCTGCCCAGGAACCAGTTGCTGCCCAGGTTGTAGATGATGGCCAGGCCGATGCTGGCCAGGAAGAAGACCGGGATCAGCCAGGAATCCATGGCGAGGGACAGGATCAGGAGGGCCAGGACCACGGCAATGGCCACATAGACCGGGGCCTCCGCCTCCGCCAGGTCCCTGGTATCCACCAGGACGGAGGACATGCCGGATAAGAAGCACCGCTCGTCGCAGACCTTCCGGATGTTCTGGACCGCTTCCAGGGTCCCGTCCCCGGAGGTGGATTCATCAAAGATCACGAACATGAGGGTATCGTCCCCCTCGTTGAAGGCCTCATAGATCTCGTCCGGCAGCATCTCCATGGGGACGGACAGGTCCAGGAAGGAATCATACCAGAGGACTTTGGCCACATGGTCTATGTCCTCCATCTCGGCCTTGAGCCTGGCCGCGTCCTTTTCGGGCATGTCCTCGGCTATGAACATGCAGAAGGCGCCGGATCCGAATTCATCCATCAGGATGTCCTGGCCCTTCATGGTATCGATGCTGTCCGGCAGATAGACCAGAAGGTCATAGTTGACCCGGGTCCGGATATAGCCCAGGGCGGCCGGGACGGCCAGGACCAGGGCCAGGATCAGGACCGGGATCCTGAGCCTTACGATCGCTTTGCTTATCCGCTTCATGATGTCTCCTTCATCCGACCGGATGGGGCTTGACGAAGTCTCTTCCGATGGGGTATTGTTTTTCTGACCAAAGGTCATTTTTCTTTTCACAAAAAGCGTTATAGCACAAAAATGACCAATGGTCAATCATTAATTTCTTTCCCTCCCCCTTCTGCCCCCCCTTCCTGCCGGACAGTTTTGCCGATCTGTCCCAAACAGCCGGGAAAACAGGGAAAGGAAAGAAAGAATCCAGAAATCAGAGAACAGGCAAAGACAAGGACATGAAAACGAACGGAAAGGCAGCAGCCAACAAAAAACAGAAAAAGGATGCCCTGCTCAGCACAGCCTTCGAGCTGTTCACCCTGCAGGGCATCCAGAATACCTCCATCGCCGACATCGCGGAAAGGGCCGGCGTGGCCAAGGGGACCTTTTACCTCTATTTTAAGGACAAGTACGACATCCGGAACCGGCTGATCGCCCGCAAGGCCTCGGCCCTCTTCGCGGAGGCGGACGCCGCCGTCCGCAGGGAGGGCGTGACCGGTCTGGAGGACCAGATCATCTATATCGCCGATTTCATCATCGACCGCTTTACCACAGACCGGGTCCTCCTGGGCTTCATCTCCAAGAACCTGTCCTGGGGGATCTTCAAGAGCCAGGTCCTGACCTATTCCGAGGATGAGGAGATCGACATGCCGGGGATCATCCGGGAGGCCTTCGCCGCCTCCCACCTGCGCTTTAAGGATCCCGAGGTCATGCTCTTCATGATCACCGAGCTCCTCAGTTCCACCTGCTACTCGGCCATCCTTTATGAGGAGCCCCTTCCCATCGGGGACCTGAAGCCCTATCTCTACGGCTCCATCCGGGCCATCATGCGGAGCATGGAGGTCCCGGACGAAGCCTGAAAAATGACAGGAACAGGGAACAGGCGCGGCAGAAAGGAACGAGTACGGTCGAGTAGAGAGGAGGATTACTCCCCCTCCCCCTCACAGATCCGGACGTGCG
>CAMOUD010000136.1 GCA_946626215.1 uncultured Lachnospiraceae bacterium | reverse complement strand
GCCCTCTCCTGCAAGCCCCATCCATTCATGATGAATGGGTGGGGTTGTTGACTCTCCTTTTCCGCGTCACCGGGTCAGGACGGCGATCCCGCAGGGGGGAAGGGTGACCCTGCCGCCCTCCAGGTCCGCCGCCCCTCCCTGGGCGGAGAGGACCGCGGACAGGGCCTTATACTCCTCCGCCTCCGTTCCCGCCAGGTCCAGGGTCTTTTCCTCTTCGGAGAGACTGACCAGGACCAGGACGGGATCCATGGCGTCTTCCTTCCCCTCTCTGACAAAGGCCAGGACCTCCTGGTCCGACAGGGCCTCGATCACATGGGTCCTTCCTCCGGCAAGGACAGGAAAAGCCTCCCGGATCCGGACGGCGTCCCGGACATAGGAAAGGATGGAGGCGGGATCCTCCGTCTGGACATCCCAGGGATCGAACTTCATGGAAAAGCTGTCCATATCCGGGGGCCCCTGGCAGGTCCTTGCCGTGAGGACAGGATCCGCCGCCTCTCCTTCCCCGGTCCAGTACATGGCCGCCCTCTTGTTCTCATCCTTGCCGGCCCCCTTCATGCCCAGCTCCTCCCCGTAATAGAGGAAGGCGGAGCCTGTCTGGAGGAAGTTCAGTCCCAGGGCCAGCTTGGTCTTTGTCCCGTCGTCATAGGCGTAATAGCCGGCGCCCCGGGCCATGTCGTGGTTGGTATAGAAGGGCGCGTTGACCGCGTCCTCCCGGACAGAGGCAAAGAGGGCCTCCTCTTCCTCCATGGCCCTGCCGAAGGCCAGGGCCCCTTTTCCTCCCCGGACCGCTTCGGCTATGACGCCCTCCTGGCCCGCGAAGGCAAAATCGAAGAGGGAGTCGATCCCGGTCTCATAGAACCTGGCATAGTCCTCCATGGAGGTCCAGCACTCGCCCACCAGATAGGCGTCCGGGTCCATGGCATGGATCCTGTCCGCCGCCCAGTCCGTAAAGGCGATGGAGGCCGGCCTGTCATTGGTATAGTAGCTGGTCAGGGCGTCCAGGCGGAAGCCGTCCGCGCCCCTGTCCAGCCAGAAGGCAAAGACCTTGTCCAGCTCTTCCCTCACCTCCGGCGTCTCCAGGTTCAGGTCGGGCATGCCCTCCCAGAACCTTGCCTCATAGTACCAGTCGGAATCCGGCAGGGCCGCGTAGCCGTCATAGGCCTCCCGGGAAAATGTATAGTACCAGACATAGGGACAGTCCTCCTTGACCGGATCCTGGCCGGGCGCCAGGGCCCGGAGGTAATCGGCCGCCTCCCGGAACCAGGGATGGTCCACAGAGGTGTGGTTGAGGGCCAGGTCCAGGATGACTTCCACATCCCTCTCATGGCAGGCCGACAGCAGGGCGTCAAAGTCCTCCAGGGTCCCGTAGGAGGGATCGATGTCCATGTAGTCCGTGGTATCGTACTTGTGGTAGGTAGGGGAGGGGAAGATGGGCATGAGCCAGATCCGGCCGCAGCCCAGGTCCTCTCCGGCCCCGGGCTTCCCGTCATTGATGTAGTCCAGGCTCTCTGTCAGTCCCTTCAGGTCTCCGATCCCGTCTCCGTCCGAATCCGCGAAGGAATAGACAAAGACCTCATAGGTAGTCCGGAAGGGCCCCATCTCCTCTCCCGCCGGAAGAGCCGCCGTCAGCTCCTCCATCTGCCTGATGCCGGGCGCTTCCGCCCCGGTATCGGTATCGGGCGCCTCTGCCTCCGCCTGGGGCTCAACGGCCGTTCCGGCCGGTTTCTGCCCTGTTTTCCCGCAGGCCCCCAGCAGCAGGGCCGCCAGGGCCAGGGCCGCAGCCCTTTCCGCCATTCTTCTCATAGGGGACTCCTTTCCCTCTCCGCTGTTTTACATTCCGTCTGCCCGAAGGCCCTCCAGCCTCTTCATGACCAGGGCCTCGGTATGGATGCCCTGGACCCGGCAGGCCAGGCCCTCCTCCATGTCGGGCCAGGTCTCCAGAAAGACCGGCGCGTCCTCTCTCAGGGGATGGACGGCCAGGTCGAAGGAGGCCTCTCCATCCGGCCCCGCGAAGCGGGACAGGCCCACCTCCCAGGACTGGCCGGTATAGAAGCTGTCTGCCGCCCGTCCGTCTTTCCGGAGGGGCTCCCCCCGCTGGGCCAGCTCGGCCCTGTCCCCTTCATAGTCGATGACAAGGAGGGCCTCGTCCAGTTCTCCCTCCAGAGGGGCGTTCAGGCCCTGGATCCGGATCCTGGCCCGGATCTCCCCGGTCTCCGGATCCTTCCGGCCGGCCATGACCGCCGAACAGGGATTGACCGTTTCAAAGGAAGCCCTGTAGAGGGCAAAATCCCCGCTCCCCAGGTCGGTCCTGCCGGATATCTCCGCGCTTCCCTTCCGGACCTCAGTGAAGCCCTCAGGGGCCTTCTCAAGGGCAGGGAAGGCCATAAAGGAGAGCCTTTCCCTGTCCCGGACCCGCCGGATCAGGCAGAGCGCTCCGTCCTCTTCCGTGACCAGGTCCGCCTCGGACAGGATCAGATGGTCCCGGCCGGCCAGGGAGACCTTGGCGGCCCGGAGGGATTCCGCATCGGTCAAGGTCAGGACAGCGTCCTCCCCCAGGTCTCCTTTCAGCCGGATGGCAGGGTCTGTGATCCCCTCCCGGGTCCGAAGGACCAGGATGGACCCCTTTCCGCCTCCCAGAAGAGCCAGAGGCATGGCGTGGGCCGTTTCCAGGACCGCCCCGCCCGGCAGGGGCAGGCCGAAGGGATAGAAGAAGCAGTCCCCGTTCCTGACCGTCTCGGTCCCGAAGTCCGCCAGCAGGGCCCCGGGGCTCTTTCCGTCCGCCGGTCCGTAAGCCTTCAGGGCCGCCTCCGGATGGTCCTTCTGGACCTGGCGGCGCTGGAAGGCGGAAACAAAGAGGTATCCGCTCTTTCCATCCGTCCGGACGGCGGTCCGCAGGGCCTCCCGGTCCTCGGGCCTGCCGGGATTCCCCGGCTGGTCCGCGTAGGGCATGAGGGCCAGGGAAGGACCGAAATCCTTCAGGAAGAGGCCGATCCTGCGCAGTCTCCGCCAGCTGTCTGTCAGCTGGCCGTATTCCCGGACGGGAGCGTTGAAATCATAGGACAGGACCGGCAGGTCGTTGGGATACCCGGTCTCTCTGGACTCCTGGAGGGTGGTCAGCCTGCCCTCCGGGTTGGTGCCCCCGTGGTACATGTAGTAGCCCAGAAGGACACAGCCGCTGCCCATCTTGACCAGGCTCATGGCCTCCGTGTCCCTGCCTGTGGCTACGGGCCGTCTGTGGGAGGTGACCTGGAGGCCGCCGCCCAGCTCCGCCGTCAGATAGGGAAAGGCGTCCATATCAAAGGTGATCCCCTCTCCCAGGCCGTGGTCGCTGCCGATGGCGTGGTCGTTCCGCTCCGCCGTAAAGATATAGTTGCCGCTGGGCTCGATCTCGGTCACGCGCGGGTCCCAGGGAGACTCGCAGTAGCCGCCCATGACCGGCAGGAGGCCGCCTGTCACGGCGCCGCCCCAGCCCGTGGCCGTATAGAGAGGGACCACAAAGCCCGCCTCCTTTGCCATGGCCGTCAGGGTCTTCATATGGGCTTCGCCCTCCGGGCCTGTCAGGCCCCCGCAGTGGCCGTATTCGTTCTCGATCTGGACCCCGATGACGGGGCCCCCGTCGGACCAGAGCAGGCCCCTGGCCTGGTCAAAGAGGGCCTTATACCAGGTCCTGACCAGGGCCAGATAGGCCGGGTCGTTGGTCCGAAGGGCCAGCTCTCCCCGCCTTTCCTTTTCCACCAGCCAGTCCGGCAGGCCGCCGTTCCTGGCCTCCGCGTGGACCCAGGGGCCGATTCGGAGGATCATGGGCAGGCCCAGGTCCCGGACCGCTTCCAGGAAGGCTCTCAGGTCCCTTTCTCCCGAAAAGTCATAGACCTCTTCTTCCTCTTCGTGATGGATCCAGATGCTGTAGGCCGAGATCAGGTCCACGCCGCCCGCCTTCATCTTGGCAAGCTCCTTTTTCCAGTCCTTTGCCGGGACCCGGCTGTAGTGGATCTCTCCCATGACCGGGAACCAGGGCTTCCCCCCTCTCCACAGGCACCGGCTGTCAAAGGTATAGGTCATCCGCTCCATATGTCAATCACTCCTTTTGCTGTCGTATATTCCGAAAAAAGCCGCCGGCCAGGGGCCGGCAGCTTTCTGAACGCTCAGGGCCCGACCATCCCCGGGATCCTGTCCTATAAGCGGCGGGTGGATTCCCGCTCTATGATCTGATAGTCCTTCAGAAGAAGGGAGGAAGGGTCTTCCCCGCCGATCTTCTCCAGCAGGATCCGGGCCGCTTCCCGGCCCAGCCGCCTGTCGTCAAAGGACAGGGCCGTGACCCCGGGGGTGACCAGGGACAGGTTGTGGCTGTCGTAGAAGCTGGCCACCTGAAAGGCTTCCGGGATCCGGATCTTCTCCTGCCGGCACCGGGCCATGATGTCCATGGCAATGGCGTCGTCCATACAGAAGAGGATATCCGCTCCCTTCTGGAGGATGGTATCCTGGAGGCTGTTCCAGTCCTCCTGCCCCCCATAGGGTATGATGGATTCCTCATCCAGGGCGATCCCCCTGTCGCGGCATCCGTCCTCAAAGCCCCTTCTGCGGGCCCCTGTGACCCGGTTCCGGTCCCGGGATGCCAGAAGGATCGGTCTTCCGGCCCCGCCGGAAAGGACCTTCGCGGTCATGGCCCGGCAGGCCCCGTAATGGTCGTTGTCGATCTGGATCAGGTCCGGGTCGGGACTGGAGCCCACGGCCACAAAGGGAAGGCCTGTCTCCTTCAGGTAAGCGGCCGCCCGGTCCCCCTCCAGGATCCTGGTCAGGATCACGCCGTCGGCCTTATGGTGCTCGACGATCCTCTGCAGGTTGGAAATGTCATCGCCGCTGACCAGGGACACGACCAGGTCATAGCCGGCCCCTGCCGCGGTCTGGCCCGCGCCCAGGAGGCAGCGCTGGAAGAAGGGCAGGAGGGTCATGTCCCTGACCTCCTCTTCGCCCGGCCAGACCACGCAGATGTTGAAGGTCTTCTGCTTGGCCAGGCCCCTGGCCATGGCAGAGGGCCTGTATTTGTGCTGTTCTATGTAGGCAAGTACGCGCGCGGTCGTGGCCTGACTGATCCTCCCCTTGCCGGATATGGCCCGGGAAACGGTCGTTTTGGATACCCCGAGAGCTTTCGCAATATCATCAATGGTCAGTTTGCCGCCGCTCATGTCAAACTCCTTCCGTCAGCCTTTCACCGCGCCGCCGGTAACGCCTTCCACGTAGTACTTCTGCAGGAACATGAAGAGCAGGGTCACGGGGACCGCGACCAGAATGCCGCCCGCGCAGAACCTGGTGAAATAGCCCTGATAGTCATTGGTCCAGACCCATCTCTGCAGGGCTACGGCCACGTTGTAGCTGTCGCTCTTGCCGAAGGCCACATAGGAGGCGAAGATGAAGTCGCACCAGGGAGCCATGAAGGAGACCAGGGCGGTATAGATGATGATGGGCTTGGAAAGGGGGATGATCATCTGGATCAGGATCTGGAACCGGCTGGCTCCGTCGATCAGGGCAGATTCATCCAGGGCCTTGGGAATGGTATCAAAGTAGCCCTTGCAGACATAGTAGCCCATGCCCGAGGAGGCCACATAGATCAGGATCAGGCCGGGCACGGCGCCGCCCTGGGTCAGGCCCATCTGCTTTAAGAGGAAGTAGAGGCAGATCATGGTCAGGAAGCCCGGGAACATGCCCAGGACCAGCCAGACGTTCATCAGGAGCCTCCGGCCCGCGAACCGCATCCGGGACAGGGCAAAGGAAACGCAGATGATGATGATGGTCTGCAGGACTGCCACAAAGCAGGCGATGACCAGAGTATTGAGATACCATCTGGTGAACTGGCAGCCTTCTCCGAAGAGGAACTTATAGGAATCCAGGGAGAAGGTCTTGGGGACCAGGTAGTTGACCATGCCGCCGAACTCTGTCTTATAGGAGCGGAAGCTCTGCAGGATCAGACAGAAGAAGGGGAAGAGCCAGATGAGGCTGATCAGGATCAGCACGATATAGGAAATAATTAGTCCTGCTTTCTTTTTGCTTGCCATTACTGGAATCCCTCCTCATCCTTAACAGACGGCAGGAAGTTGTAGACCACGAGGGAGATCACTGCCGTGACAACGAATACCATGATACCGATAACGGCCGCCATCTTGTAGTTGGTGTCGTTGATGGTCATCTTGTAGAGCCAGGTGACCAGAAGGTCCGTATAGCCCGCTCCTCCCGTCAGTTTCATGGACTGCGGGCCGCCCTGGGTCAGAAGATAGATGACGTTGAAGTTGTTCAGGTTGCCTATGAACTGGGTCAGCAGGAAAGGCCCCGTGACGAAGAGCATGTAGGGCAGGGTGATGGACCAGAACATCTGCCAGGGGGTCGCGCCGTCGATCTTGGCGCTCTCATACAGGTCGGCCGGGATATTCATCAGAAGGCCCGTGGCGATCAGCATGATATAGGGGATGCCTACCCAGAGGTTGATCAGGATGATCAGGATCTTGGCGTAGAGAGGATTGGTCCAGAAGGGGATGGCCCTTCTGATCATGCCCCACTTCATGAGGTAGGAATTGACCAGGCCGTCCGCCGCGAACATCTTGCCGATATAAAGGAGGGATACGAACTGGGGGACCGCGATGGTCATGACCAGGATGGTCCTCCAGAGCTTTTTGAATTTGATGCCCTTCTGGTTGATCAGGATGGCCACCGCCATGCCCAGGAAGTAGTTGAGGAAGGTGGCAAAGAAGGCCCAGATCAGGGTCCAGCCCAGGAC
>CAMOUD010000135.1 GCA_946626215.1 uncultured Lachnospiraceae bacterium | reverse complement strand
CTCCTTCAGAGAGGAGACCAGGCCCGCGATGCCCTGGATCTCGGAGGGGATGATGATCTTGGTGGCCTTGCCGTCGGCGGCTGCCGCGAAGGCCTCCAGGCTCTTGAGGGTCAGGACCGCCTGGTCGGCGCCGGCCTCCTTGATCATGCGGATACCATCCGCCGTTGCCTGCTGGACCTTGAGCAGGGCCTGGGCCCGGCCTTCGGATTCCTGGATCATCTTTTCCTTCTGGGCTTCCGCGGCCAGGATGACGGCCTGCTTGTCAGCCTCTGCCTGCAGGATCATGGATTCCTTGCGGCCTTCCGCCACGAGGACGGCCGACTTCTTTTCACCCTCTGCCTTCAGGATGGCTTCACGTCTCTCACGCTCCGCCTTCATCTGCTTCTCCATGGCCTCACGGATGGCCGTGGGAGGGGTGATGTTCTTGAGCTCGACACGGGTCACCTTGATTCCCCAGGGATCGGTGGCCACGTCCAGGGAGGACCGCATCCTGGTGTTGATGATCTCACGGGAGGTCAGGGTCTCATCCAGCTCCATGTCGCCGATGATGTTTCTCAGGGTCGTGGCAGTCAGGTTCTCAATGGCCATGATGGGATTCTCTACGCCATAGGTGAAGAGCTTGGCATCGGTGATCTGGAAGAACACGATGGAGTCGATCTGCATGGTGACGTTATCCTTGGTGATAACAGGCTGGGGCGGGAAGTCCACGACCTGTTCCTTGAGGTTGACCCTGCGGGCGACCTTCTCAATGAAAGGGATCTTGAAATGAAGGCCCACTCCCCAGGTCGCGCTGTAGGCGCCCAGGCGCTCAATGACATAGGCGTGTGCCTGGGGCACGATTTTGATGCAGCTGGTGGCAATCAGCACCAGGAGCATGATCAGTATTACGATTGTTACAAGTCCACCACCCATTCTATGTTCCTCCATGTCATGCAATGGTTCTGTGTGTCCGGATGTCCCTTCGGGCCATCCGATCAGTAAACAACATCTTTCCTGCCGACGATGAGCTTGACGCCCTCGATGGCTCTTACGGTGACGATCTCCTTTTCCTCGATCTCCACCTCATTGCGGACAGACCTGGCTGTCCATTCCTGGCCCCGGATCTTTACTGCGCCTGTCTCATGCAGGTTGTCGATCCGTTCCGTGACCACCGCGTCCTGGCCCACCAGGGAATCCGCGTTGGTAGGGACCGATCTCACATGCAGGAGCCGGACCGCCAGGGGCCTGGTAAGGAAGAGGAGGAGGACCGAGACACAGGCGAAGACACCGGCCTGGATCCATAACGGCAGGTCGAACAAGGCAAGGACCAGGGCTGCCAGAGCGCCTCCGGCGAACCAGATGGTCGTCAGGCCCTGGGTCGCGGCCTCTATGACCAGCAGGACCACGACGGCCCCGATCCAGAAAGTGACAGTACTGTACATGGCTGCCCTCCTGATAAATTGTGTTCCGGCTTCTCCTGCCGGGCTATGCATATGGTATCACGAAGACCCTTCCGGGGCAAATACAGTTTCTGTTAACGGGAGCGGATCCTTTCCTCAGCCCCTCCTGCGCTGGCGGTCCGCCTCATAGAGGAGGATCCCGGCGGCCATGGCCGCGTTCAGGGACTCGATGGACCCCCGCATGGGGATCCGGACCCTCTCCCGGCAGGCCATGGCGGTCTCCTTCGTCAGGCCGCTGCCTTCGTTGCCGATGACAAGGCCGCAGGGCTCCTGATAGGAAAGGTCCCCGTAGTCCAGGCTTCCCTCCAGGTAAGCGGCCCGGCAGACGATCCCCCTCTCCTGCAGGCTCCGGATGGTCCCCGGCAGGTCCTCCCGGACCAGGAAGGGGACCCGGAAGACTGAGGACATGGTGGCCCGGACCGTCTTGGGACCGAAAAGGTCCGCGCAGTCCCGGCTCATGAGGATCCCGGTGGCCCCGGCGGCCTCCGCCGTCCGGAACATGGTCCCCAGGTTCCCGGGGTCCTGGATGTTCTCCAGGATCAGCAGGAGGGGCCTGTCTCCCAGCAGGTCCTTTTCCTCATAGGCGGGCATGGCCGCGGCGCAGACCACCCCCTGGGGGGTCCGGGTATCCGCCATCTTCTTCATGACCTGGTCCGTGACCAGGACGGCCCCGCAGGACAAAAGCCTGTCCCTCAGGTCTCCGGAGGCCTTTTCAAACAGGTCCTCCGATACATAGACCTCCCTTAAAAGGTCCCGGGGGGCGTCCATGAAGAGCCGGACCCCTTCGATCATGAAAAGGCCCTCCTCCCGCCGGACCCTGGCCCTGCCGGCCAGCTGGACCATATGGCGGATCCTCTGGTTGGTGACTGCTGTGATCGTTTCCATCCCTTCCTCCGTTAAAAAGGCGGGCAGGAATGATCCTGCCCGCCCGTATGGTCCTGTATCAGCGCTGTCAGCGGAGATGTCTGGCAACATCGATCTGGTACTGGGGAATTTCCTTCTGCATGGCCAGCGCTTCTTCGATATCGTAGTCCACGAACTCGCCGTTCCTGTAGGCAACGACACGGTTGCTCTTGCCCTGGATCAGGATATCCGCCGCGTAGGCGCCCATGATGGAGGCGTAGTAGCGGTCCTTGCAGGTAGGGCTGCCGCCGCGCTGCATGTAGCCCAGGATGGTGGCGCGGGTCTCGACGCCGGTGGCAGCCTCGATCCTCTTGGCCATGGATGTGGAATGGCCGATGCCCTCGGCGTTGATGATCAGGTGGTGCTTCTTGCCGATCCGGCGGTTGTTGATGATGTGGTCGACCAGCCTCTGCTCATCATAGTCGTAGGTCTCGGGGATCAGGATGTCCTCAGCGCCGGAGGAAATGCCGCACCAGAGGGCGATGTAGCCGGCGTGGCGGCCCATGACCTCGATGATGGAGCATCTCTCGTGGGAGGAGGAGGTGTCCTTTACCTTGTCAATGGCTTCCATGGCGGTGTTGATCGCCGTGTCGAAGCCGATCGTATACTCTGTGCAGGTGATGTCCAGGTCGATGGTGCCCGGAACGCCGATGGTGTTGATGCCGTGCCTGGCCAGGGCCTGCGCGCCCCTGTAGGATCCGTCGCCGCCGATGACGACGATGCCGTCGATTCCGTGCTTTCTGCAGACCTCAGCGCCCTTGGCCTGGCCTTCCTCGGTCCTGAACTCCGAGCATCTGGCCGTGCCCAGGACTGTGCCGCCAAGCTGGATGATGCCGCCCACGTCCTTGGACGTCATATCAAAAATCTCTTCATTGAGCAGGCCCTTGTAGCCCCTCTTGATGCCTTTGACCTTGACCTTATGATGAAGGGCTTCTCTGACGACGGCACGGACCGCCGCATTCATGCCGGGTGCATCGCCGCCGCTGGTCAATACACCGATTGTCTTGATTTCTTTTGCCATGGTCTTCCTCCCTGACTCCGATAGATTATGCTGCAGCCATCCGGGAAATCCGGTCAAAGACACCTGTGCCATCCGGCACGCCAGACTGCTCCCGGCTATGAGATACCATGTAATATTTTACAGTACCAGGCGTCAATTTTCAATAAAAACCGTCATTTTGCCTACATTTTGCTATACAGTCATGACAAAACGACGTTCTTTTCTCCGCAGATCCCGGCCAGGCGGGCCAGGAGCTCCCGGTCGGCCCGGACCCCTCTTCCGCCGGAAAGTCCCATGCGGCTCCCGGTCTCCTTTACGTACAGGACCACCCGGTCCCGGCCCGGAAAAGCGGCGAAAAGCTCCTGGAGAGCGGGCATGGCCTGCCGGCACTCTCCCATGGTCCCGAAGCGGATCCAGAGGTTCCTGGGCACGTCGTCGAAGGCCGTGATCTGGTCGCAGATCAGCTTGGCCGGCCTGTCCTCCTCCACCTGGACCCGGCCCCGGATAAAGACCTTGTTGTCCTCGGTCAGGAGGGCGCTGTTCTTTTCATAGGCCCCGGGGAAGACGATGACCTCCACCGTCCCCGTCAGGTCCTCCAGCTGGAGGAAGGCCATGACCTTGTTGTTCTTGGTATACTTGACGGTCTTTTCGGTGATCATGCCGCCCAGGGTCACCGTCTCCCCGTCGGGCGCCCTCACGGCCCCCGTCTCCTCATCCAGGAGGAAGTCCGCGGCCCGGGCGGAGATGCAGCGCTTCCAGAGGGCTTCATACTCCTCCAGGGGATGGCCGCTGACATAAATGCCCAGGACCTCCTTCTCGAAGGCAAGGAGCATCTCCCGGCTGTATTCGCCCACATCGGGCATCCGGATCCTGAAGGCCTCCTTTTCCTCCTCCTCGGCGAAGTCGAAGAGGGAGAGCTGGCCGGCCATGTCGTTCTTCTTGGAGGACTGGAGATCGTCCAGCATCCGCATGAAGACGCTCATCATCTGCTTCCTGGTGGCGCCCAGGCAGTCCAGGGCCCCTGCCTTGATGAAGTTCTCCACCACCCGGCGGTTGATCTCCCGCTCCTGCATGACCATGCGGGACAGAAAGTCCTGGAGGTCCCGGAAGGGGCCCCGGACCTTTCTCTCATGGACCACGGCGTCGATGACGGGCCGGCCCACTCCCTTGATGGCCGTCAGGGCGTAGCGGATCCCCCCGTCCGTGACGGAAAAGCCGGCCTCGCCCGCGTTGATGTCCGGAGGCAGGATGGAGATCCCCATCTGCCGGCAGGTCAGGATGTAGCCGGCGGTCTTGGCCGTAAAGTCGATGACCGAGGTCATCAGGGCGGCCATGAACTGGGTGGGATAATAATACTTGAGCCAGGCGGTCTGGTAGCAGACCACGGCGTAGCAGGCGGCGTGGGACTTGTTGAAGGCGTACTTGGCGAAGTCCATCATGGTGTCATAGATGTGGGAGGCCGTGGCCTCGGGAATGCCCCGGTTCACGCAGCCGGGCACCCCCTCCTCCTCGTTGCCGTAGATGAAGGTCCGGCGCTCCTTTTCCATGACGGACTGCTTCTTCTTGCTCATGGCCCTCCGGACCAGGTCGGACCGGCCCAGGGTATAGCCGCCCAGGTCCCGGACGATCTGCATGACCTGCTCCTGGTAGACGATGCAGCCGTAGGTGGGCGAAAGGATGGGCTCCAGCTCGGGACAGTCATAGGAGATCCGGCCGCCGGAGTTCTTGCCCTTGATGTAGCGGGGAATGAAGTCCATGGGGCCCGGCCGGTAGAGGGCGATGCCCGCGATGACATCCTCCAGGGACCCGGGCCGCAGCTCCTTCATGAAGGACTGCATGCCGGCGCTCTCCAGCTGGAAGACGCCCTCGGTATGGCCGGTGCAGAGGGAGTCGTAGACCTTTTTGTCGTCATAGGGGATGTCCGACAGGTCCAGGGCGGCCTGCCCCTTCCTCTTCCTGTCCTCATTGACCATGCGGAGGGCGTTCTGGATGACCGTCAGGGTCCGGAGGCCAAGAAAGTCCATCTTCAGAAGGCCCAGCTCCTCAATGGTGGTCATGGTGAACTGGGTGGTGACCGACCCGTCCTGGGCCCTGGCCAGGGGGACCAGGTCCTCGGCGGGCTCGGAGCAGATGACGACGCCGGCCGCGTGGACCGAGCTGTGGCGGGGCAGGCCCTCCAGGCGCCTGGCCATGTCGATCAGCTTATGGACCCGCTCGTCGGTCTCATAGGTCTCCCTGAGCTCCGGGTTCATCTTCAGGGCCTTGTCCAGGGTGATCCCCAGCTCCGTCGGGACCATCTTGGAGATGGAGTCCACAAAGCCGTAGGGAAGGTCCATGACCCTGCCCACGTCCCGGATCACGCCCCTGGCCGCCATGGTGCCGAAGGTGATGATCTGCATGACCCGGTCCTTGCCGTACTTGCGGGTCACGTAGTCGATGACCTCCTGGCGGCGTTCGAAGCAGAAGTCCACGTCGATATCGGGCATGGAGACCCGTTCGGGATTCAGGAACCGCTCAAAGAGAAGGCTGTAGCGGATGGGGTCGATGTCGGTGATGCCCAGGCAGTAGGAGACCACGGACCCGGCCGCCGATCCCCTGCCGGGGCCCACCATGATCCCGTTCTGCCTGGCGTAGTTGATATAGTCCCAGACAATGAGGAAGTAGTCCACGTAGCCCATCTGGCGGATGGTGGAAAGCTCATAGGAAAGGCGGTCCCGGAGCGCCTGGTCCGCCTCCGGATAGCGCGCTTCCATGCCCTTCCGGCACAGGTGCTGCAGGTAGGACCAGGAATCATAGCCCGGGGGCACGTCGAACCGGGGGAGCCTGGTGACGCCGAACTCGATGGTCACCCGGCAGCGCTCGGCGATCTTCTCCGTATTGTCCAGGGCCTGCCCGGCATAGGGGAAGAGGGCCCGCATCTCCTGCTCGCTCTTGACATAGAACTGGCCGCCCGGATACCGCATCCGGTTCTCATCGGACAGCTTCTTGCCGGTCTGGACGCAGAGGAGGATATCATGGGCCTCGGCGTCCTCGGCGTAGGTATAGTGGCAGTCGTTGGTGGCGACCAGGGGGATGTCCAGGTCCCGGCTCATCTTCAGAAGCTCCGCGTTGACCTTCTGCTGGTCGTCATAGCCATGGTCCTGGAGCTCCAGAAAGAAGTTCCCCTTCCCGAAGATCTCCTGGTAGCGGAGGGCCGCCTCCCTGGCTCCCTCGAAGTCGTCCCGGACGATGCTCCTGGCCACCTCTCCCGCCAGGCAGGCGGAGCAGGCGATGATCCCCTCATGGAACTGCCGGAGCAGGTCCAGATCCACCCTGGGCTTATAGTAATAGCCCTCCGTGAAGGACCGGCTGACGATCTTCATCAGGTTGGCGTAGCCGGTATTGTTCTCGGCCAGGAGGATCAGGTGGTAGTAGCGGTCCTCCCCCGCGTTCTTTTCCCGGTCGAACCGGGAGCCCGGGGCCACATAGACCTCGCACC
>CAMOUD010000134.1 GCA_946626215.1 uncultured Lachnospiraceae bacterium | reverse complement strand
GTGATAAAACCGACCCTAAAGGGTCGTGGTTTCTACCGAATCAATAATTATGAAAGGTATCGGTTTTATGAAAATCTATGAGATCATTGATGAAGAGCTTTCTCTTTCCATCGGCGTTCTTCTTTATTATGAGAAAGAGGGAACCTGGATCATTGAGCTGCAGGGATATCTGGATGAGTGGAACGCGCCTCTTCTGCTGTCCGGTTATGTAAAGAAAAAGATATATACCATACCAAGGGATGTCAGTCTTCTCTGGGTCCGGGAAAGGATCATTCCTCCCGGCAGGCAGAATATCCAGTCGATCCTGTCAGAGCATAAGCTTCGGGAATATGACGAAAGGAGATTTCTGGAGCTGTCAGGCGGGAGATGCTCACAGGACAGCATGTACATCCGAAAAAGAGAGGATCTTCCGGAATATGTGACAGAAAGGATGCGTCGGAACCTGCAGGACTGCCTGATCTCATCAGATACAGAAATGCTTTGTTTTTTCAGAGACGGCGCTGTGAGAAAAATCGATCTGTCAGACCTTTCGGAGATGGAAGGGGCGGAAAAGCTGAGACGGAACAGAGACCTGTTTCTTTCCGGAAGGATCCTGGCAGGCGGATATGGCGTGACCTTTGACAACGCGGTGGATATTCCTGCCGCGGCGCTTTATCGGATAGGGCTTTCCGTTCCGCTGAAGATGGATCATTTCCTGTCTTTTGCGCGGAAGAATGTCCTGGACACTTCAGAGGCCTGCAGAACACTGGACTGCTCCCGGCAGAACCTGTCCTATCTGGTCGGAGAGGGCAGGATCGCTCCGATCCGGACACAGGTCAGGGGAAATCTGTACCTGAAAGGGGACGTTCTGCGGAATACCTGGTAAAGGATCCTGGCCCCGATGGAGGATGACGGCGGCAAAGCGGAACAAAGAAAACGGCAGGAAGGACGAACAAAGGACGGGGAGGCGCGTGTGCTGCCTCTCCGTCCCTGCTTATTAGTGGGTCATGATCGGTCTGTGCCCGGTGCCCGTCTGAAAGCGGCGGTCATGCCTGTCCGGGGCCTCCTCTGTCAGGGAGCCTTATGGATCACGGAAGGATCCATCCGGGACAGGTCTCTGCAGCCGGTATAGGCCATGGCCTTGGCCAGCTCGTCCCGGGTCTTTGTAAGAAGGGAAAAGACGCCCCTGTCCTTGTCCTTTGTATAGGCTGCCATCAGGGGCCTTCCGATACAGACCCCCTTTGCGCCCAGGGCAATGGCCTTGAAGGCGTCCATGCCGGACTGGATCATGCCGTCCACAAAGACGGGGACGTCTTCTCCGGCCATCTTCGCGATCTCCGGCAGGAGGAAGAGGGGAGGGAGGGCGTATTCGATCCGGTTGTTGTGGTGGGAGAGGACCATGCCCTGTACGCCGGCCTTCAGGCATTCCTCCGCGTCATAGAGGCTGAGGACGCCCTTGGCGATCAGGGGAAGGCCTGCGGAGGAGACGATCCCGGCCAGCTCATCCGTGGTCAGGGTCTTCAGGACCTCGCCGTCCACGATGTCGGGAGACCCGTCCTCCGCGTAGGGATGGTCGATGTCGATGCCCACGGCCAGAAGACCCAGCTTCCGGGCGTGCTCGATCTTTTTATAGATGAGGTCGCGGTTCTGATAGGGCTTGATGATCTCGATCAGGCGGACGCCGGTCCCGGCGAGCATCTCGATCTCTTCCTCCTCCGCCGCTCCGTACCACATGACGCAGCCGGCTTCTTTGGCGCCCAGGGCGATCCCCTTCGCCATGCCGCCGCTGCCCAGCTGGGTCAGGTGGGACAGGGCCGCCGTCATGACGGGAGAGGAGAAGGTCTCTCCGTAGAGTGTAAAGCCGGTATCGGGGTTGTCCCCGTTCAGGTAGCGGGTCTCGATCAGAAGAGAGTCCAGGTAGTCTCTGGTGATCTTGTTGGAATTGCCTGCCTGTGACATCATAAACCTCCTTTTTGTCTGTGGGAATTCTGGGAAAGGATCATCGGAACAATAGGCAGAGAGACGCGGGCCCGTCTGCTTTTGTTCATTTTAGCAGAATGGCTCAGGGCCCGTAAAGAAAGAGGGGCAGGGGAGGAAAAACTTTATCAGATGCCGCAAATCTGTGTAAGGATCCTTCCGTTCCCGGGAGATACGGGAGTTGAAGCCGGGAGGCAGATACAGGATAATGGAAGAAGAGAAGAGGTATTACCGCGGAGTCCCGCGGCTTTCATGGAAAAGAGAGGAGAAGGATATGGGAGGCTATGACCGGTTTCCGTCCATCAGGGTAAGGGGCAGTCAGGGACAGGTCTTTCAGGGAGAGGCGGCCATCCGGGAGAGGCTGAAGAGGAGCCATTCCGGAGGGGAATGGGTCTGTCTGGCAGAGACCTATCCCGGCGTATCCGAGGACAGGGTCAGGGACCTGTTTTCCTTCCTGGAGCCGGACCTGATCCTGCGCGCGAAGGACGTTCTCAGAAGGGAGGAGGACCTCCGGATCCTCCTGTCCGGGATCCTGACAAAGGACCGGGTCTTTGGAAGGATGTACGCCGGGGACCTGACGGACTTTCTGGACCCGGAGAAGCTGGAGGCGGCCAGGGAGAGGGTCCGGAAGGCCCGGGGCCGGGTCCTGGTCTATGGCTTCGGGGCCTCCCTCTTTTCGGACCATGGCCTTCTGGTCTTTGCGGACATCTCCCGCTGGGAGATCCAGCTCCGCTACCGGGCCGGCATGTCCTCTTACCTGACCCATAACCCGGAGGAGGATATCCTGAAGAAGTTCAAGCAGGGCTACTTCCTGGAATGGAGGATCGGGGATAAGGTCAAGCGGACCTGTCTGGACCGGATGGACCTCTACCTGGACATGAACCGGGACGAGGCCCCGGTCATGATCGAAAAGGCCCTCTTTGACAGGGCCCTGGAGGAGACGGCCGGGCGCCCCTTCCGCTGCGTTCCCTACTTCGATCCCGGAGTCTGGGGCGGCCAGTGGATGAAGAAGGTCTGCGGCCTGGACATGGAGGCGCCCAACTATGCCTGGTCCTTTGACGGGGTCCCGGAGGAGAACAGCCTCCTCTTTGACTTTGAGGGGACCCTTCTGGAGATGCCGGCCATGAACCTGGTCCTGACCCATCCGGAGGACCTTCTGGGCCCCCAGGTCTATGCCCGCTTCGGGGCCGAATTCCCCATCCGTTTTGACCTTCTGGATACCATGGAGGGCCAGAACCTGTCCCTCCAGGTCCATCCCACGGCGGATTACATCCGCCGGGAGTTCGGGATGGCCTATACCCAGGACGAGTCCTACTACATCCTGGAGGCGGGCGAGGGAGCCTGCGTCTACCTGGGGATGCAGGAGGAGGCGGACTTTGACGCCATGATCCGGGACCTGAAACAGGCGGGGGAGACCGGGGTCTTTGACGCGGAGGCCTATATCAATAAGATCCCCGCGAAGAAGCACGACCACTTCCTGATCCCGGCCGGGACCATCCACTGCTCCGGCAGGAACACCGTGGTCCTGGAGATCAGCGCCACCCCCTATATCTTTACCTTTAAGCTCTGGGACTGGGGGAGGCTGGGCCTGGACGGAAAGCCCCGCCCCATCCACATCGACCGGGGAGAACAGGTCATCCGGAGGGAGAGACGGACCTCCTATGTCATGGAACATCTGGTGAACCGGACCTTTGAGGTAAAAAAAGACCAGGCCTGTACGGAAGAGCATACAGGCCTGCATGAGCTGGAGTTTATCGAAACGAGGCGCTTTACCATCCGTGAGGAGATCACGGTCTCCGGTCACGGCAGCGTCAGCGTCCTGAATCTGGTGGAGGGAAAGGAGGTCCTGGCGGAGAGCGAGGACGGGCGCTTTGCCCCCTTCAGGGTCCATTACGCAGAGACCTTCATAGTCCCTGCCCGGGCGGGGACATTCAGGCTGAGGGCCGTCCATGGCCCCGTCAGGGTCCTTCAGGCCTATGTCAGGCCCTGGGCCTGACCGGACATAAGCCAGGCAAGGAAATCCGTCAGGGAGGGGAGGATCAGGAAGGCCTTTTCCTCCATCTCCTTCGTGGGAGGCAGGCGGTCCGGGATCATGACCGGCCGCATGCCGGCGGCAGCGGCCGCCCGGATCCCGTTATAGGAATCCTCCAGGACCAGGCAGTCCGCGGGGTCCGCGGAGAGCTTTTCCGCGCAGACAAGGAAGATATCGGGGGCGGGCTTGCTCCTTGTGACCATGTCGCCCGTGACGACGGCGTCAAAGCAGGGAAGCAGGCCTGCCTTTGTCATCTCCTTTTCCAGGAGGGGCCTGGGGGTGGAGGAGGCAAGGCCGGCCGGGATCCCTTCTTCCTTCAGCCAGGACAGGAGGGCCCGGGCGCCCTCCTTGACGGGCATCCGGCCCTGGTCCACGATCTCATTGAAATAGCCCCGGCAGACGGTAAAGGCCTTCTCATAGGACCAGCCGGGCGAGGAGGAAAAGGCCTCCTCCATGATCTGTCTTTCCAGCTGGTCATTGACGCCGGTGGCGTCCTCCACGGCCTGCAGCATCCGTTCCCGGTCCAGGCCAAGGAGGGAGGCGGCGCAGAGCCACCCCTCCATGTAGACCCGCTCCGAGTCCAGGATGACGCCGTCCATGTCAAAGAGGATGGTCATAAAGCTCCTTTCTTCAGGGGAGAGAATCATTTCCAGACGTCCGTGTTGTCGATGCCGATGTTGGATTCATGGAAGACAGGGTCCAGGCCCCGGGCCTTCTGGTCCTCATAGTCCTTCAGGGTCCGCAGGGCGATGCCGGAGAGCAGGAGGATGGCGATGATGTTGACCACGGCTTCCAGGCCCATGGTGATGTCCGCCAGGCTCCAGGCGATCTCCATGTTGGCCATGGTGCCTGCCAGGACCATGGCGGCGGCAGCGATCCGGAAGACCGTCATGACCTTCTTGCTCTGGGTGATGAAGAGGATGTTGGCCTCCGCGTAGAAGTAGTTGCCGATGATGGAGGTAAAGGCGAACATGCAGACGGCCGCCGTGATAATGTGGATGGCCCAGGGGCCGAACTGGGCGGCCACGCTCTGCTGGAGGAGGGGGATCCCGTTGAGGCCGGGATCGGCCTTGTGGACCCCGGTCAGGAGGATGATGAAGACCGTGGCGGAGCAGATCATGAGGGTGTCTATATAGACGGAGATGATCTGGGCCAGGCCCTGCTTGGCGGGATGGGAGACCTCGGCGGAGGCGGAGGCGTTGGGGGCCGAGCCCATGCCGGCCTCATTGGAGAAGAGGCCCCGCTTGATGCCGTAGACCATGCAGGAGCCGGTAAAGCCTCCGAAGATGGCCTTGAAGTCAAAGGCGGACCTGAAGATGGAAGCCAGGACGGCCGGGATCTCGGCGAGGTTGAAGAGGATGATCAGAAGGCCCATGACGATGTACATGACGGACATGACGGGGACCAGGACGGAGGAGACCCAGCCGATCTCGTTGGAGCCGCCGAAGAAGATGACCAGGGCCGCGATGAAAAGGACGACGCCCACGATCAGGGGCACCATGGTATGATGGAGGTCGGGCACATAGTACTCCAGGGTGGAGACGATGTTGAAGGCCTGGAGGCCGTTGAAGCCGAAGGCGAAGGTGGCGATCAGGGAGACGGCGAAAATGACGCCCAGCCATCTGGCGTGGAGGGCCCGCTCGATGTAGTAGGCGGGACCGCCCTTGAGGCTGCCGTCCTCCTCCCGGACCTTGTAGATCTGGGCCAGGGTAGATTCGATAAAGGCGGAGGCGGCGCCCAGGAGGGCCATGAGCCACATCCAGAAGGCGGCGCCGGGGCCGCCCATGACGATGGCGGTGGCCACGCCGGCCATGTTTCCGGTGCCGACCCGGGAGGCGGTGGCGATCATAAGGGCCTGGAAGGAAGAGATGCCCTTGTCAGAGGATTTCTTCTCGAACATGCAGCGGAAGCAGTCTCCCAGGAGCCGGAGCTGGACAAAGCGGGTCCGGATGGTGAAATAAATGCCGGCGCCTGCCAGCATGTAGATCAGGCACCAGGTGTAGAGGACATCATCGAATTTGGTCAGGATATCGGTCAGAGACATACAGGCACTCCTTTGGCAGGACTGTGTCCCGGAGAAGGAGGGGCCTCTCGGACTTTCCGGGATCATGGTGGACGGGAACAAAGAAAACGTTCTGATGCTGTAATGCATCACAGTATCATACTAACATAAAGAAGAGGGCCTGTCTAAACAAATGGGCCGGGAGGAATGGATGGCCTATCCGCCTGTACATAAAAAGCCGCCTGCCATAGAGACCTTTGACAGGCTGGAGATGCTCTGGGACCGGTATCCCAGATACCATGAAAGGACGACCTTTACTGACCTGGATGTCCTCCTGGAGGAGCACGCCTCCTACGGGAAGGACTTCGAAGGGCTCCGGGAGGAGTATGAGGCCGGGGCCTGTTCGGATTTCCTGGTCCGGCTCTCCTGGTCGGACCTTGCCTACCGGTATGAGACGAAAAGGCTGATCCAGGCCGGGCCTGCCTTCCCGCCCAATCCCTGGGCGGAGGCCTTCCTGGATCAGTTCCGGGACCTGGATACGGACGTGAAGGCCTGCTTCCTCTTTCCGGAGAGCTTTGTCAGCCAGTTCTTTTTGGTCCGGGAGGTCTGCCGGCGGGCCGAAGTCTTCCGGCCGGTGAAGAGCCTCTTCCCCGATGAGGACAGGGTCCACTTCCTGGCGGTCTTTGACAAGCAGGAGATGGACGATGTCCTGCTCATGTTCCACCTCCTTTATACCAGCGGGTCCCAGGAGGTCTTCGGGGGCTACAGCCTCTATGACTACTCCCTGCCCTGGTACCAGACCCACCTGCGCCAGGAGGGGGTGGTCCTCAGGTCCCCCTACCTGCCCGACCAGCTGGCCAGGTTCCAGGGGAACCTCCCCTTTTA
>CAMOUD010000133.1 GCA_946626215.1 uncultured Lachnospiraceae bacterium | reverse complement strand
AGGCCCGGTCCCTTACCCGGAGCAGGACCTGACGGACCGCAGCTATATACCGGATGACATTCCCGATGACGGGAGGAACCGCCGGACGGCCATGATGATCCTGGGCGGCATGGGGGCCATTTTCCTGGCCCTGGTCCTGCTCCTGATCGCCCGGCTGCCTGCCCTCATCGATTCGTCCCTTGGGGGCGGAGGCGGATGGGGACAGGGCGAGGGCCTGTTCTCCTTCCTGACAAGAGAGAGGCCCTCCTATGGGGGAGGCGGCTCGGTCCCCTGGACGGAGGAGGAAGAGGACGAGGATGAGGATTATGATTCCTATGTTCCGGATTATTCCTACTTTCTTTCCAGGATGGAATACAGCCCTCTGGAGGAGGTCCTCTTTCCCGTGGAGATTTATGACCCGGAGCAGGGCGGAAAAAAGGCCGATCCCTACAGGGACGGCATGGAGGACTGCGCGGCCAGGATCGGCGGGACCCTTTTTGACTTTCCCGTGGAATGGGAGGACCTGACCCGGGCAGGATTTGAGCCTGTATTCTCCGGAGAAGAGGAGAAGATCCTTCTCTATCCCGGTGAGACCCGGTGCCAGACCTTTGAAAAGAACGGCAGGCAGGTCCGGTTCCAGATCTGCAGCCACGCCAGGACGGCGCAGCTCCTGCAGGACTGCCAGGTCTCCGGCTTTACGGCTGAAGAGACGGACTCGGGCTTTGCCGACATTGTCCTGCCCTGCGGAGTCTCCCTTTCGGAGGCAGACAGGGACGCTCTGAAGGAGGCCTACGGAAGGCCGGACAGCGAGAGGGAGGAGAACGGGACCCTGCTGTGGAACCAGGGGGAATTTGGAGGCTGCCTCATCCGTCTGGACGAAGAGGAAAGGGTGACCGCCTGCTCCTACATGGATTTCAGCGTGCCCGCCGCCTATCAGGAACCGGCCCTGCCCGAGGGCCTTGTCTGGGAGGATGAGGAAGCTGTCCTGCCGGATCCTCCGGCCGAAGACGGGCATGACGGCGTTTTCAGGACCAGCACCGGGACCTACCGCGTCCTCCAGCCCCTGAAGGTGCTTCTGGATGACGGCTGGGAGATCGCCTACAGCGAGGAAGACTGTCCTGCCGGGCAGAGGGCATGGATCAGCCTGAAGAAGGGGGAGGAAGAGATGTTTTCCACGGAGGTCATGAATATCAGTCCTGACCTTCTTCCGGTCGAAGACTGCCGGATCATGGAGGCCGGTGTCTATGACGGGGACGCCTTCCTGGGCATTGGGCCCTTTGAGACCGGCATGGACTGGGAAGCGGTCAGCGCGGCCGGCCAGGGCATAGGGGACTATTCCAGCCTGGAGGACGGAGAACTCTACCTTACCTACTGGCATGATACGGACTACGACGCGGATTACCTGAACGTATCCGGGGATGACGAGGGTACGGTCGACGAGATCTACTTCAGTTTTGACGCCACCGCCAATGCCGCCATGGACAGGATGCGGGAATCTGTCAGGCTCCCCTGAGGCCGCGGGCAGAAAATAACAGTATTATAGAAAGAACACAGAAAGAGAGCGTGAAGAAGCAGGATCTGTTCTTCACGCTCTCTTTCTTCGGATGTCCCGGAGCTGCCTCCTTCCGGGATCCTCTTATTCTTCGTCGGGTTCCGTCAGGTCTGCCAGGAGCATGCCGATATTGTCCATGCCGTCGGACTGGTCAAAGGTCCGGATATCCAGCTCCCAGCCCCTGTCCTTGATGGTCTGGTTGTCGAAGGTGATCCTGGGATCGCTGTTGGCGTAGTTGTAATGGATCAGGGCCAGTTTGGTGTGGATGCCGTATCGGCTCAGGGTATCCAGCCTGTGATAGAAGGCGGTATTGATGGACTCCGTAGCCTTGCATTCCACGATCAGGGTGGTCCTGCCCCGGACAGCGATCAGGTCCACCTCGCTGGCGCCCTCCTGGCCCTTGGTCTTTTTCGAATCGTCCCAGGTAAAGGTCAGGCCTGTGGCGACCTCGTCAAAGAGACCGGTATGGAGGACTTCGTAGTAGACAAAGAGCTCCAGGATCTGGCCGGCATGGCTGAACAGCTCACGGAAGCGGGGGGAGGGGAAGGAGAAGGAAGCCTTCCCGTTCCTGACGACGCTGCCCTTGGGGGTAAGCAGATAGTTCTTGTCCGCCAGCTTCTGGATGAGGGAGATCAGGTTGGCGTTCGATTTTTCGACCTCCAGGTCCCGGATATCGGTGATGGCGCTGTAGATATAGACGGAATTGTCCAGGGTAAAGATGGTCCAGTCATCGATGTCCGCCAGCCGGGTGGGATCCTGGAAGAGGCTGTCCAGCTTCTGGTCTTCAGAGCCCTTGGGGAGCCAGACCTCGACCCGGCAGACGGTGCCTCCCAGGGGCACGACCCTGGAGTCGGGACCGATGGCGTTGATGCCGCGCAGCTCGCCCAGCATCTTCAGGAGGGTGGGGAAGGCGTAGTAGGGCAGGTAGTAGACGGCGGGCTCCTCCGCCAGCCTGGCGCCGGGCTTCATGGCGTTGAACCGGCAGTAGCTGTTCTCCTCCATCGTTTTCCTTCTGGAGTTCAGCTGCGTGGAGATCCTGTAGCAGAGCGTGTGCCAGGCGGGGACATCCTCCTTGAAGATCTGCCAGAGGTCCCTGTATTCCTGTTCAAATTCGGGGAAATGCAGCTCCTTGATCTCGGCGTGGCACATGGCCATGATCTCCCGGATCCGGAGGAAGGACCGGTCGGCCGTTTTCAGGAAGCGGAAGGAATAATGGGAGCCCTCCTTAAAGCCTCCGCTGATGGGGTCAGCCTGGGCAAAGCGGATCCCGGGGATCTCCTCCCGGAGCTTCTGCATGAAGAGGGCGTCGTCCGCCGCGCTGTTGAAGAGGCTCCCGGTATAGTTGAAGACGGAGATCTTCTTTTCGGCGGCTTCAGCCAGAAAGGCGTCCATGGCTGAGGCGGTGTCCTTGACAGGTTCCAGGATCCTGGCGTCTGCCAGGAGCCTGTGGTCCGTAAAGTAGTCGAACCAGTCCTTCAGGACGGGCAGGACGATCCGGGAGGAATGATCGGGAATGATCACAAAGGAGATCCCGCACCGCATATGTCTTTTCTTGATGAAGGACAGGATGGTCTGGATCCTGTCGATCAGAAGCTCCACCCTGCTGGTCTGGTCAAAGTAATAGAGGAAGGTGATGCGGGCGGGGTGGACCAGGATCGAGGCCTCCAGGTTCAGGAAGAGCTGGTCGGTGGCCAGCCTGGGCGTCCTTCCGTCATAGAAGGGCATCATGATGGAGGGGGCCGGCATGTTGGTCAGGATATAGGGGATATGCCGGACCAGCTCCGTGTCCGTGACCTTGAAGTCCCGGTAAAGAGCGGCCCCGATCAGGGGATAGAAGGTCCACCGGATCTGGTCCAGGTTCTCCCTGAGGATCTGTCTGTCGAAGGGATCCCGGCTCTCGAAGGAATCCAGGAGGATGCTCTCATAGTGGTCATAGTCCAGGGCGTAGGTGACGCTGCCTTCCAGGATCTGCCTCAGAGCGCCGTAAAAGCTGTCCCAGGCCTCCCGCTGGTCCCTGAGAGAGGAGGCCTCCTCCTTGAGGATCCGGCGGATCAGGCGCAGGTTGACATCGAGCTGGTGCCGCTGCCTGTCGGAAACAAAAGCCTGGTTGGAGAAAGTCTTGTTCCTGGCGCCCTTCTTTCCGCTGTTCTGGGGCCTGGGGGCCAGGATCTTCTGGATCTTTTCCGTCAGGTCCCTGAGAACGGCCTGAGAGGAGGCGGGAAGGACCCGGGCATGGGCCAGGAGGGTGTCCGCTTCGCCCTTCAGATCGACCAGGAGGCGGTTGACCAGGGCCTGGGAAGTCTGCTGCAGGATCTTGTCCACGGCAGTCTCATACTGGTCGCTGGAAATATAGGGCGGCATGCTGCCCACCAGGACCAGGTCGGAGATGGTCTGGATCGGGGAGGAGTCCAGAGGCCGGAGCTGGCGGACCAGGTCGGCCCGCTTTACATGGGCCCTGTGCCAGCGGAGGCTGACCAGGTCCAGGGGATCCAGGTCCTTATCTTCCCCGCCCTTGTTCCACCGGGCCCGGTCGTCCTCCTGGTAGCGGTCTGTCTGGAGAAGCATGGGGGCAGTCCCGGGGACCAGGCAGATATGCTGCTTCAGGAACTTGTCCTTGCTGTCCCTGAGGTCCAGGAAGTGGTCATAGTCTGCCTCCTGGTCCGGGAAGCCGGGCCAGATCCAGCCGTCCGCGGCCTTCTCCAGGACCCAGCGCCTGTGCTCTGCCGCTCCGAGGGCTTCCAGCAGGGTCCCGTCCTCATCTTCCTGCAGCCTTTCCTCGAAGGCGGCCGCGGCAGCGGCGGGATCGGAGTCATCGATGCGAAGGCTCCACAGCTTGTAGCGGATGGAAAGGGCGGAGGACAGGGAAGCCCCCTGGTTGTAGGAATCCTCGTAGGCGGCCTTTTCCCTGGCGATATCCAGGTTGTCGGTCAGCACATAGGAGAGGTGGGTGTTGAAGCCCATCTCGAAAAGCCGGCTTTCCTCTGCCAGCGTGGAGATCTTTTCCTGCAGGCTGACCGGGATCACGCCTTTCAGGTCCCCGAAGAAAGACTGGTCCCTGGCCCCGCAGACGAGGACACTGGAGGGATCGGCCAGGGGCAGGAAGGCTTCGGCTGCAGCCCGGGTCAGGGCGTCTGTTTCCAGACATACGAAGATGTAATGGAAGGTCTCGGCCGGCAGGGCGCTGTCCAGGAGGATCTGGAGCGATGCCTCGCTGGCCAGAGGAGATCCTTCGGGGAAATCCGGCCTTTTCAGGAAGCGGACCAGGCCGCAGCTGTTCTTCAGGCCTTCGCCCTTTTCAGGATCGATGTCCGCGAAGAAGGGCATGGCGGGGCGGTCCGCCAGCCAGGCCTTCCTGGCGGCAGCGGGATCCGCGGCGGCAAGGCAGATGGTAATCCCGGTCTCCGGGACCTGGCCTGCCTGAAGGGCGTTGTCCAGGAAGGCGAACGCTTCCGGTCCGTCGCCCACAATGAGCACCTGCAGGGAGGAAACGCGGGTAAATCCGATCCCCTCGAACAGGGGATGCCGGTAGAGCAGATCCTGCATGATGGCCGCGGTGCCCGCAGAGATTCCGATTCCGTTCAGGTCATGATCGGTCGTGTTCAGTTCCATCTTTCATACCTCCAATGCGTATATCACGAATAAGGGCCGGGGGCCCGGAATGATCCTTCTGATCCTTATTTCCTATTATATGATACAAAGGGGGGAAACGGTCAAGAAAAGGGAAGGGGGAATGGACCAAAGCCTCCTTTTCCCTTCAGGAGGGGAAAGAAGATTCCGAAAATGATTCGAAAATGTCTGCTTTCAGCAGACCAAATCGGTTTCGAAATAAGATATGATATAGCAGACAGAACGAATCTGACCAGGAGGTGGACTTCTATGGAGACCGGAGACCTGATGAACATACTGAACCAGATCGAAAGCCCGGAACATCTGGACGCCTATATCCAGGAACTGGAGCAGGGGGACGGAGACCTTTCCTTCTCAGACTGGTTCTCTTCCCTCCCCGAGGTGACTGAGACCGGAAGCGTGGCCATGATCAAGCGTAGCGGCATTGCCAGGACCTACTATTATCAGATCCTGGACGGGACACGCCATCCGGGCCGGGACAAGGTCATCATCCTTTGTCTGGCTGCCGAGCTCAGTCTGGACCAGACCCAGAAGGGCCTGATCCTGGCGGGCCACAACCCCCTCTATGCCAGAAGCAAGCGGGACGCCGTCCTGATTTATGCCATCCGCAAGAAAATGACCCTGGTCGCGGCCAATGATCTCCTGGACCAGTTCGATGAACCGATGCTGGCCTGAAAGACGCCCGTCAGAGCTGCCCTCCGGAGGAAGGATCCTCCGGAGGGCTTTTTTCGTCTGACAGGATCGGAAAAACAAGAAGAGAGAAAGCGGCAGAAAAAAGGAAAAATTAACGGCCTCCTCCGCAACAAATGCCGGCCTCTGTGCTACTCTTATTTCAGAAGGCCCCGCTGCGGGGCCCGGACCGGCGCCCCGCGCCGAGAAAGGAGACCAACTATGAAAAAGAAATGGCAGGCAGCCCTGCTGCTCCTGATCTGTCTCTGCCTGACCGCCTGCGGCGCGATGTCCGGCGGAAGCGCCGCCCAGGAGGCCATGGCGGAGCCTTCCTACGCGACTGAGGAAGCCGCGGAAATGGATGAGTATGAGACCGGGTCCTATAACGGCCTGATGGACAACGCGGCCTCGTCCGGAGCAAAGCCCGCGGAGGAACCGGCGGCTGGGGACGACGGTACCCAGGAGGAGCCTGATGTCCAGGCCGATCCTGCGGCCAAAGACCAGAAGCTGGTCTATCAGGCGGATCTGTCCATCCAGACCCTGGAATTTGACTCCACCATGGCCGCCATCAAAAGCTCCGTCAAGGACCATGGCGGCGTCATCGAATATGAGAGCCTCTCGGATTCCGACTATCGCTGGTACTATTATGAGGAGACCAGGACCGGGCGCATGTACGCCCATCTGACGGTCCGGATCCCCTCCGGAAAGTATGAGGACTTTGTGGCCTCCCTGGAGGGGACCGGCGGCAAGATCATCAGCAAGTCCCAGAACGTGGTCAACATCACCAGGCGCTACAACGACCAGTCCATCCTGATCGAGTCTCTGGAGACCCAGGAAAGAAGGCTCATGGAGATGATGGAAGCCGCGGAATCGGTGGAGGACATGATCGCCATCGAGGCCAGGCTCAGCGAGGTCCAGACCGAGCTCAACCAGGCCAGGACCGCTCTGGCTTCCATGGATACGGACGTGGCCTATTCCACGGTGAACCTGGATGTGGAGGAGGTCATCCGCTACGAGAACACGGTCCAGCCCAGGACCTTCGGAGAGAGGATCGCCCAGGCCCTGGAGGGGTCTAAGGACAACTTCCTGGATTTCTGCCAGGAGGCAGTCATCTTCCTGATCTACGCGGCCCCGATCCTGGTCCTTCTCCTGATCGTCTTCCTGGTCCTCAGGGCCATCTTCCGGGCCCTCCGGGGAAAGAGGAAAGCGAAGGCGGCCC
>CAMOUD010000132.1 GCA_946626215.1 uncultured Lachnospiraceae bacterium | reverse complement strand
CGCCCATGCGGGCTGCGCTCCTATGGACGTGGTACCCTGCGGAAATAATGGAAAACTGGAAAGAAAAAGCGGTCCGGGAACTCCGGGACTTCGCGGCAGATGAGTCCGGCATGGGCACGGTGGAGATCATCCTGATCATCGTGGTCCTGGTCGGACTGGTGGTGGTATTCCGGAAGCAGATGAGCGATCTGGTGAACCGGATCTTCGGGACCATCTCTTCGGAGACAGGAGAGATCATCGGGGCGGCCGGGACAGGCCGCTGGCTCCTCTGAAAGGAGGGCGGAAGGCCCGTCTGGACGCCTATCTGACCGTTTTTCTGGCCCTGGCCCTGGGGGGCTTCCTGACCCTCTGGGCGGCCCTTCTGTACGCGGCTGGAGACGGGGCGGACAGGATGAAGGCGGAGATCGCCGTGACAGCGGCCGCGGATTCTGTCCTGGCCGAATACGACCGGGACCTTCTGGACCTTTACGGGCTCCTGATGGTGGATACAGGCTATGGGGCGGAGCCCTCTGCCGAAAGGGTCCGGGACCGGTTCTTCTGGTATCTGGAGGAGAACCTCTCCGGGCCCGGGTCCTTCCGGAGCCTGTCCCTGACGGGAACAAGCCTGGAGGAGGCGGAATACGCGGCGGATGACGGGGGCGCCCCCCTCCGAAGGCAGATCTATGCCTATATGGCCGCGGACCCGGCAGGCCGGGCCCTTTCGGACATCCTGGTCCTGACGGACAGGTTCCAGGGGATCAGCCTTCCTGACGGAAGCTATGAAGCCATGGAAAAGCAGAACCGGAGGGACCTGGAGGGAGCCTACAGGAAGGGGAAGGAGAGGCGGGAAGCCCTGGCGGGCGAAGAGCCTCCCGGAGAGGAAGGGGAAGAAGCGTCCATGGACGATCCCCTGCCCGGTTTTTCCGACTTCCGGCAGAGGGGCCTCCTGGACCAGATCCTGGGGCCGGAGGCCTCCCTTCCTTCCGGAAGCCTTTCCGGGAGAGAGCCTCTGTCCCGCCGGGCCCGGCTCCGGGGGACGGGCTTTGTCCCGGAGGGGCGGATGTACCCGGAAGCGGATCCTGCCCTGATGGACCTCTATCTGACGGAAAAGTTCCGGTCCTTCGCGGACCGGGAGGAGCCGGAGGGACCGGCGGCCGGGGCCCTGACCTGTCAGCAGGAATATATCCTCTATGGAAAGGACAGCGACCGGGAGAACCTGGAAGCGGCGGCCGGGGAGCTGATGCTGGTCCGGACCGGGATCAACGCGGCCATCCTTCTGGCGGATGAGCCGAGCCGGGCGGAGGCGGAGGCAGCGGCCCTTCTGGTCACTGTGCCCCTCCTGATCCCGGAGGCCTCGGGGATCTTTCAGACCGCCTTCCTCCTGGCCTGGGCCTACATGGAAAGCCTGCAGGATGTGAGGATCCTCCTGGAGGGAGGGAGCCTGCCGCTGACCAAGACCCGGGCCGATTTCAGGACCGGCCTGACCAGTGTCTTCCACCCTGAAAGTCCCGGGGGAGACATGTCTTCCGGGCCGGAGGGGACGGGACTTACCTACGAAAGCTTCCTCCGGATCCGGCTCTATCTGGAGCCGGAAGAGGAAAAGACCCTGCGGGCCATGGACGTCATGGAGGCGGAGGTCCGCTGCCTGCCCGGCCGGGCGGCCTTCCGGATGGACGGCTGCCTGACGGGTCTGTCCCTGTCCGCTTCCTTTGAAGGGCGCGGCGGGAGCTTTTCCGTGACCCGCAGGACCGGATATGACAGGGACCGGCAGTAACAGAAAGGGAGATGTCTTCGATGCTCTTATTTTGGATTCCGGCAGGACCGGCAAGGATTCAGCAAAAGCCGCTCCGGGCAGAGGCCGGCTGCCGGAGGGCATCGCAGGCTTCTCTGGCCGCTTCCATGACCCTGGAGGCGGCCCTTGCCCTGCCTGTTTTCCTGCTCTCCATGCTGGCTTTATTCTCCGTGCTGGATATGGCGGCCCTTTCGGCCCGTCTGGACGGAATTCTGCAGCAGGCCGGCATGGAGGCGGCCCAGGATGCTTTTGTCCTGGCCCCTGGGGAAGCAGGCGGGGAGGGGGCCGGTCTGTCCCGGACGGCCGGCGCCCTTCTGACGAACCTGTCCCTGGAAGGAAAGATAAGAAGCGGGGTGGGCGGGGATCATCTCTGCCTGAAAGGGGCCGGGGCCGGGCGGATCTCCTGCCGTGTCCGGCGGGAGGGGGAGGTCCTCTATCTGGAAGCAGGGATCCTGGCCTCCCCTTTTCCCGCCTTTCCCGGCGTCCTGGTCCCGGTGGAGAGCTCCTATGTCTGCAGGGCCTGGACCGGCGCGGACCCGGGGGGAGAGACCGGGACCGGAGAGGCGGGGGAGGATGTGACGGTCTATGTCACGCCCACGGGAAGGGTCTATCACAGGGACCGGTCCTGTACCTATTTAAAGCCCTCCGTCAGGGCTGTTTCCGCCTCCGCCCTGGAAAAGGCCAGGTCCAGGGGCGGGGCCATCTATTATCCCTGCGCGGCCTGCCGGCCGGGCAGGCAGGGGACCGTATACCTGACAAGCTATGGGAACCGCTATCATGCCAGCGCTTCCTGCTCTCAGATCTTCCGGAACATCCGCTCTGTCCCTCTCTCCAGCGTGCGCGGCAGGATGCGGCCATGCTCCAAATGCGGACACTGACAGGGATCCTTTTCCTTCTGGCCGCGTCCCGCCAGGACCTGAGGGAAAGGAAAGTCAGCGTCTGTTTGCTGGCCGCCGCCTTCTTCAGCGCGCTTGCCTTCAGGGGACCTGCCGGCTGGGGGGCGCTTCCTCTTATGACAGACCTGGCGCCCGGTCTCTTTCTGATCCTCCTGTCCTTTCTCCTGAGAGGTCAGCTGGGATCCGGAGACGGGGCGGCCGTCCTGGTCCTGGGGCTGTATGCCGGAGGCTTCCGCGCCCTGGAAGCCGCCGCGGCCGGCATGGTCCTTCTGGGTCTGACAGGTCTTTTCCGGATCCTTTCCGGCAGATCTTCGGGCCGGGAGACGCTTCCCTTCCTGCCTTTTCTGACAGCGGCGCATCTGGTCATGATTCTGGGCCGGGCCTTCGGCGGCCGGCTCCGGTGAGGTCATATGGACAGAAGAAAAGAGCCGGGCGGGAAAGTCCCGGCGGAACACGCATTGCCGGCTTATTTTACCGTGGAGGCGGCCCTGATCATGCCTCTGGTCCTGGGCCTTTTTCTCCTTCTGATCTCCGCGGCCTTCTGCATGGAAGGAAGATGCCTGGCTGCCCAGGTCAGCTACCGGGCCGCTTACCGGGCCGCGGACGCCTGTCCGGGAGAGACGTCCGGAAGCGCGGAGTTCGGGAGACTGGCGGGGGACTTCTATTTTCCGGGCGGAAGGCCCGGGGCGGAGGAGGAAAGGGGGCAGGCAGTGACCCTGCAGGGCCGGGTGGCCATGGGGCCTTCCTTTTCCCGGTATGGGCTGCCGGCCCTTTCTCTTTCCTTTGAAGGGAGGGCGAAGGTCCTGGACCCTCCCCTGACCATCCGCCGTCTCAAACGGACCGCCGACAGGCTGAAGGGAGTCAGACATGGCTGAAATATCCTACTACAGAGATTCCATCCGCAACTACATGGTCCTTGCCTGCGGGGAGGAGGAAGCCGGACGGGGCTACCAGTACCGGATGCTGGCCGCCAACCGGATCCCCGGACTTCTTCCCTGCTCCCTGCGCTATATCGATGACAGGCGCCTGCTCTACTATGATATTTCCTCCCGGCAGAAGCTTTCGGTCCTCTGTGAGGCCAGGAGCCTGGAACCGGTCCACTTCCGCAGGCTCCTGGAGCGGGCGGCAGAGGCGGCCGGCCGGCTGTCGGAATATCTTCTGGACGCCTCCTGCCTCCTCCTGGATCCCGGCTATATCTACGCGGACCTGACCGGGATGGAGTTTTATTTTGTCTATGATCCCGAAGCGGAGGCCGGGACCCTGTCTCTTCTGACCGCCTTCCTGACAGAGCGACTGGGCCAGGAGGATCCGGACCTGACGGCTGCCGTCTGGGAGCTGGACGCCCTGGCCCAGGATCCGGACTTTGTTCTGGGGCCCGAGGCTCTGGCCCAGCTCCTTCCAGGAGAAAGGCCCGGGACGGAGGAGCCCGGGCCCGTATCCGGAGAAGGTCTCTTCCCGGAGGAAAGGGCGGAAGAGGAGGAGCCGGAGCAGGAGGAGAGGGAACAGGAAAAAAGCCTTCCCGTCTTCCTGCCTCTTCTGGCCCTTGCCGCTTCTCTGGTCCTGTTCGTCCTGACCTTTACAGGCCTGACGGAGGGAAGGACCCGGCGCCTGTGCCTGGCCGGCGGCGCGGCCCTTCTGGCAGCGGGCCTGGGGACGGGCCTGTCCGTTCTCCTGAAAAGAAAGGGGAAGGCATGGAAGGGAGCGGCCGGAAAGGAAGGGGCCGGGAAGGAGGCCCCGGAGAGAGGGGAAAAGAGGTCCTTCTTTTCGTTCCTCCGGGGAAGAGAAAAGGCTGAGGAAAAAGCGGCGGCGGATTTCTGGGGAGAGGATGAGGCGGTCTCTTCCGGTAAGGCAGGGCCGGACCTCGTCCCTGTTCCCCAGAGGGTCCCGGTGGAGGAGAGAGGGCCTCTCCCGGTCCTTGGCAGCGGCCGTCAGACGAAGGTCCTGGGAGGAGAGGAGCCGGGAAGGCTCCGCCTGTACGGAGAGGACGGGGCCAGGGGCCTTCACATCGATCTGGAAAAGCTTCCCTTCACGGTGGGCTCCTCTCCCGAATTTGCCGATGTCCTGTTAGACGATCCTTCCGTCAGCCGCCTCCACGCCAGGATCTGGAAGAGCGAAGACGGCGTCCTTCAGATCAGGGACCTGGGATCCACCAACGGGACCAGGATCAACGGGATCCTGCTGGGACCGGAGGAAAGCGCCGGTCTTATGAAGGGGGATATCGTCTGCTTCGGCAGTCTGGAATTCCATTGCCGCTGACAGAGGGCGGCGCAGTTGTACCTCTCCTTCCCAAAGTGCTATACTGGGAGCAGGCCTCCCGGCCTCCGTGCCGGAACGGCAGGATCTGTTGTACAGACAGGAGGGCCTTCCTTCCGGCAGAAGGCCCTCCTGAGGACAGTAGATATAGATAAAGGAAGGATTCAATCAGATATGAAGAAGGACAACTGTATTTTCTGCAAGATCGCGAACGGGGAGATCCCTTCCCGCACAGTATATGAAGATGAAAAGTTCCGGGTCATCCTGGATATGGGTCCCGCGACCAGAGGCCACGCCCTGGTCCTGCCCAAGGAGCACTTCGACGATCTCTATGAGATCCCTGCCGACTGGGCTGCCGACGCCTTCAAGGTGGGCAGACAGGTGGCGGCGTCCATGAAGGAAAAGCTGGGCACCGACGGGATCAACCTGGTCCAGAACAACGGGGAGGCCGCCGGCCAGACGGTCATGCATTTCCACCTTCATCTGATCCCCCGCTACCGGGGAGACGGGGCCCACATCCTCTGGAAGCCCACCAGTCCCTCAGCGGAGGAACTGGACGCGGTCCTGGCACAGATCATTGGCTGAGCAGACAGAAAAAGGAGACAGACATGAAGAAAAAACTGATGATCATGGGCGCCGGAATCTATCAGGTGCCGCTGATCAGAAAAGCGAAAGAAATGGGGATCCATACCATCGCCGTCAGCATTCCCGGCAAGTATCCGGGCTTTGAGATCGCGGATGAGATCCTCTACCTCAATACAGTGGATTATGAAGCGGTCTTGGCCGCCGCCCGGGAAAAGGAAGTGGACGGCATCGTGACCGCGGGCACGGACGTGGCCGTGATCACCATCGGCCGGGTCTGCGACGCCCTGGGCCTCAAGGGCCTGTCCTTTGAAGCGGCAAAGATCGCCTCCGACAAGATGCTGATGAAGGAATGCTACGAAAAGAACGGCGTCCGGACGGCCCGCTTCCGGGAGGTCAGATTTGATGAGGACGCGGCAGCCGCGGCGTCCGGACTGACCTATCCCCTGATCGTCAAGGCCGTGGACTCCTCGGGAAGCCGGGGCATTACCAGGGTCAACGCTCCGGAGGACCTGCCCTCCGCCATCGAGACGGTCCGGGAGGTCACCCGAAAGGATTACTTCCTTATTGAAGAATTCATTATCGGCGAGGAGTTCGGAGCCCAGGCCTTTATCCTGGACGGGAAGGTCCAGTTCGTCCTTCCTCACGGCGACTATGTGTTCATGGGAGATACCGGCGTGCCGGTGGGACATTTCGCGCCCTATGACCTCAGCCCCGAGATCCTGGAGGACGCCAGGGACCAGTGCGAGAAGGCCATCCATGCCATGGGCCTGAACAACTGCGCGGTCAACGCGGACTTCATCCTCCGGGACGGCAAGACCTATGTCCTGGAGCTGGGCGGCCGGTCAGGCGCCACCTGCCTGGCGGAGCTGGTCTCCATCTATTACGGCTTTGACTACTATGAGAAGATCATCCTTACTGCCATCGGTGAGTCTCCCGACTTCCCCCAGGAAATGGCAGTGCCCAACGCCAGCCACCTGCTGATGGCGGACAGGGACGGCGTGATCCTCTCCCAGGAGAACACCAACGGGCCGGATGAGAACATCCTGGACGTCCAGTTCGACTATAAGGTGGGCGACAGGGTCCATAAGTTCCATGTGGGACCCCACAGGATCGGCCATGTCATCACAAAGGGCAGGACTCTGGAGGAGGCCAAAGAGACCCTGGACAGGGCCATGGAAGGCGTACATATCCAGGTCGGATGAGAAGGGGCTGACATCCTGCCGGAAAGGGATGGAAAAGCCCGAAAATCAAGGATTTTTCTTACAAACCCCGCATTGACAAACAATGCGGGGTTTGCTACAATAATCAATGCGTCACAAATGGAGACGCCTCCAATTCCATATTGGTAGAGGTTATTCAGACCAGGAGAAATACTCAAGAGGCTGAAGAGGCGCCCCTGCTAAGGGTGTAGGTCGCGAGAGCGGCGCGCGGGTTCAAATCCCGCTTTCTCCGTTTTCTGGGGTCTTTGATTCCGGAGGTCAGAGCGAAAAGAAAGATTTTAAAAATCTTTCAAAAACCGCTTGACAAACCATCAGCTCAGCAGTATGATGCTATAGTGCGCTCGAGAGAGCGGCAGGCCGAAAGGCCCCGGGCTCCTGCCCCGCAGGAGATCCGGAACGATCTTAAAACTTCATATATGAC
>CAMOUD010000131.1 GCA_946626215.1 uncultured Lachnospiraceae bacterium | reverse complement strand
TGTTTGCAAAAGGCAGCAATTCCTCTCGGTAATTGAATTACCGAGAATCCTTGCTTTTGTTCTTGAATTCTGTCCATTCGATGTGGTTATACTGCATGACATCATCCGCCTTCCGCATGCCGATCCTTTCATAAAAGGGGACGGCCTTCTCATTGGTGATCAGATAGACCGCGATGTCCTTTTCTCCTCCTGCCAGCTCATGGGCCGTCCGTATCAGCCTCCTGCCGATCCCCTGCCGGACAAAGAGCCGGTCAACGCCCAGGTCGGTCAGATAGAGCCAGTAGGAGAAGTCCGTCAGTCCGAACAGGACGCCGACCAGAAGTCCCTCCTCATCCCGGGCAGTCAGGCTGATGGAGACCGACTCTACAAGGATGGCGATCCTTTTCCTGAACCGTTCCCGGGGATACTGGGATCCCAGGTCCGTCCGCTTCAGAAAAGCGATGTATTCCTCCGGCGTCAGTCTTTCTGAAGAGATCCTGTACCTGCGCTCCCGAATCCACCGGTCCAGGAAAAGCATCTGCTCCCTGGTATGGAACCAGTGCTCGCCGTCTTCCATCACGGTCAGGCCGGCCCCGATGTCCCCGGCAAAACCGGTGATGGTCTCCCGGGATGTCAGGCTGTCCCTGCCCCCGCAGAGGATCTCTGTGGGGACATTCCACCGGACAGGATGCGCCCTGACCCAGCAGAGATAGTCCCATGACAGGTCTTCTCCGAAGGGGGAGGCGATCACGCCTTTTTCCTCCAGGTCCTCTTCGGTCACTCGGGCCCCTTCCATCATGTCCAGGATCAGACGTTCCATGTCGACAAGGGGAGAAATGAAATAGGCCTTCCGGACCATGTCTTCGATCCCGGCCTGCATGCAGAAGTAAGCCCCGATACTGTTGGCGATCAATATGATGAAAGGATAGGTCTCCTTCAGCTTGTCCAGGGCCTGCCTGATCTCCTCTCCTGCCTCCCATGGCGCGGAGGACTGGTAATCCAGGCCCATGACATCACAGCCTGGAAACAGCGCTTCATAATGCCGGCTCTCTTCCGCGCTTCCTCCTTTTCCGTGGATATACAGAACCAGTTTCTTCATTTAACCTCATTCCTCCCGGGACGGCCTTCTTTCCAGTCATGGTATGAATACTACTGTTATAAGATAGTGACCTTTCGTTCACAAATTATAGTGAACGAAAGGTCACCTGTCAAGCCTTCCCATACATTCAGGGCATTTTCTTAAGGATTTTTATCACTCCTCTTCTTACAGCCTTTATTTCTCCTCTTCTTTCATCATTCAACATTTCTTTCAGCCGGTATTTCCCCTGCCGGGTCAGGAAAGGACCAGACAATCTCTTCTCCTGAAATCCCGGGAAGCATCCAATCCCTTCCAGGGTTCGGGATGCGGAAAAGACAGGCCGGAGCCTGTCTTTTCCCTGGTATCGATATCTGTCCATGGCCGGATCAGCCCAGTTCGTCCTTCCGTTCATAGACCATCAGATGATGCGCTGTCTCCTCGGTGATCGCTCCGTTTTCGATGGAAACAGAGATCCCCGCATCACTGTAGTCGGCCTTCAGATGGTATTTCATGGTCTCCGAATCCAGGAAATATTCATACTGCCGGTCTCCTGCCATGGTATGAGCGGTCATGAGGAATTTCCCGTCCTCCGTGATCTCCAGGAACATGTACAGGCTCCTGTCTGTCCAGCCGGCCGCGTAGGCCGCTGACAGGTCATTGCCTCCCATGACCATCTTCACCAGGCGATACCTGCCCGCGTTTTTCCTGAACCATTCTTCTTTTTTCATGAACAGTTCCTTCTCCTGCCGCTGTATATGCAATCTCCGGGGAGACATACCCGGCAGGCGTCCCCGGGGGACATGCCGGGACTTCACAATCAGCGTCTGCGGTCTCCTGAATATTTGATATAGGCGTCCGGATAATACTGTCTGACCCGGGAAAGGGACTCTTCCGCTTCTTCCGGGGATCCATAGGTGCCGGCGGTGACCGCGTACCATGTCTCCGTGTTCAGGTTTTCCCAGTCGGTGGTAACAAATACCTGGGCAGACAGGCCCTTCTCCCTGGCTTCTTCGGCCATCCTCCGGGCGTCCTCCTCATCTCTGGAGGCACCGAACCAGATGCCGTAAAAGGGTCCCGGGGCTTCCGCTTCCGGATCCTCAGCAGCTTCCGCGTTATGGTCATCCGTATCAAAAGATTCCGGAAAGGTGTCTGTATAGGCGTCCGGATCTCCCCCCAGGGCCAGGACTGTATCCCTGATGGCTGCCGCCAGCTGGTCCGCGTCGATTTCTCCTCTGTAGGACTTCACGCACAGAGAGACCTCTGACTCGGCCCCTTCCCACCAGGAGGCTCTCAGTTCCCTGAAGGTTTCCTCCTCATCCCAGGCGGTCCACTCTCCGTTCATCGAACTGTCCCGGACTCTGTATACCGTATGCCAGGTCCCGTCCTCTCTTTCCAGTTCTTCCGAGGAGAAGAACGCCAGACAGGAAAAGCTTTCCGGGTCGTCCGGATCATAGCCATAGAGGGTCTCTGTGTCCTCTCCGCCCCGGCCGTCGCAGAAGCACCCGGTATAGATGTAAAAGAGGGCCTCCTCCCGGCCCCTGCGGACCAGGTCGATGGTATGGCTGGAATACCAGAGCTCTGAATCCACGGATTCCCGGAAGATGGGGTCCCTGCCGCCTTCTGCCGAATATACGAGTCCGGTATAGTCCTCCTCCTGTTCAGTCTTGCAGACGGCATAGAGCTCATTGTCTCCGTCGTTGTCAAAGTCCAGAAGCCTCAGATAGCAGATGCCGTTGACCTCCCTCGCGGATCTGTTCTGGTCCCGGATCTCGTCCTGGAAGGGACGGACCCTGCATTTGCCGTACTGCCGCAGGAGTTCCTCCGCAATGGCAAGATAGATATCTTGATCCCGGAGGGTTTCCGGGTCCTGTTCCCGGGCCGCGTCTTCTTCCGAGACCTCCTGTCCTTCCGGATCCGCGGTCTCCGCGGAAGGCTCCTCCTTTCCCTTCCCGGTCCCGCAGGCGGCAAGGACCAGCGTAAGGGCCGGGATCAGCAGGATCATTCGCGGACTGATTCTCATCATGGGATTTCCTCCGGCAGCGTCTTATGGATATATAGGTCAGACTGCGTTCCCCTCCAGAAAGGCAAGCATCTGGTCCAGACAGTCGTTTCTGGCCCTTTCACAGGCATCCGGATGGTCGGTCTCCGCTTTCAGGAGTCGGGTCAGGAACCGTACGCCCCGGTCCGTCATGTCATAGGAGCCGCCCATGAGATGGCTGGCGTGCGGATACAGGATGGTCCTGACAGGATAGGGATACTTCTGGTGCCGGAGCCGTCTCTCGATCCGTTTCACGGCTTCCTCCGATTCCCAGACATCGTCGTAGGAGGGAGCAATCAGAAGAAGGGGAGCCCGCATCTTTTCCACCTGGATCCGGGCGATCTTTCTGACCCGGACCTGGTCGCAGGCGTAGCGGAGGATCCGGCCTCTTCCGTAGGAAGGATCTGTCAGAGCCCCCTTGAGGAGGGCCCACCGGCTCATATGGCTGGTGGAAAAGGGAACAAAGCTGATCCTCTTTCCCTGCCAGGTAAAGACAGCGTTGATCTTTCCCCGGGAGGAGGGGGACGCCATGACATAATCCAGGGGACATACCGCGCAGACGGCCCCGATCTCCGGATGATATACGGCCGCCAGCAGGGTATAGACGGCACCCTCGGAGACGCCGGCCATCAGGACCCTGCGGATCCCTCTCTCTTCTTTCAGGTACCGGATGGCCCGGGTCACATATTCCACAGGAACGTTCTCCATCCTGGAAGGCACGCCCGGCCAGCCCATCCAGCCAAGGACCAGGGTGTTCAGGCCGTTCTCCGGGAGAAAGGAAGCGGCCTGCAGGGCTTCTTCCCGGTCTGAGCCCGCGCCCGGCGCGTAAATGACGGCTGTTTCCGGACAGGCAGCGCCTTCCTGATAGGCACCGGCAAAGCCCTCGTTTTCTGCTGTCAGAATGGTCCAGTCCATGGAGCCCCTCCTTTTTAGGCTTTCCTACACGATCCTTTGTACAGGTCCGGTCAGGATCACAGGGGCGCCTGGTCAAAGGTCATGGAACAGTATTTAGCGGCAAACGCCTTCATTCTGACGAAGGAGGCGACCTGAATAAAGAACATGACGCTTACAGCCGTGATTCCCAGAAAAACACCTATGGTCTCTAAATCTTCATTTCCCACGTCCAGGAGCTGATTGGCGGCGGTACAGGCGTCATAGAGGGTATGCATGGCCAGGGGGACCAGGATGGCTTTGACATACTCCGGAAGAACGTTCTCGCCGGTCTCCCTTTTGTATCTGGCCATGCCCAGGTGGCCGGCCATAATCATGCCGAAGATCATATGGAGGGTCACGACTATGAGCCTGGCCGCTAGGACGGCACCTCCCTGCCCGTAGAGAAATTCCTCAAAGATGGTGAAGCCCAGCCCGATCCCGGCCCCGATCAGGATGTATTCATACACATTTCTGATCATTTTCCGCAGCAAACGGATGGACGCCAGGATCATCAGGAGCTTGGCGGCTTCCTCCGGAAGCCCGGCAAGGAAAAAGGCCGAGACCAGGGACCGGATATAGGGGGACAGCCCTGCCGTTTCAAAGCCTGCATTGTAAAGGACAAGGGCCAGCCCCAGAAAGAAGCCGAAGGAAATGAAGAGAGAAAAGACCCCCATAATGACCGGCAGAAGAGCCTGTGCCCGGGGAATGCTGTCGGGAACCTCTCTTCTGATCATTCTCGTGTACAGGATCTCCATGATCACCAATGACAAGACCGCCGCAATAAGTGCCATAGTACTACTCCTTCGGATTCCGGCGAAGGATCCGCTTCCGGGATCCTCCCGCGATACTTCCTGAGAAAGCGAAGCGTGTTTTCAAGTATCTGATCTACCCGTGTTTTTCAGGACCGTCCGGCGAACGGTCAGGCCGGATCCTTGTCCTCAAAGATGCCTGACGTGATGATATCATCCAGGCGGGCAAAGTGATGGTCCACATACTCTGCCAGGTCCTCCGTATAGGGGGTCAGGTCCGGGATCATGATGGTCAGGCAGCCTGCTCTTCCGGCGCTCATGACCCCGTTGGGAGAGTCCTCGATGGCAGCGCACTGGCCCGGCATAAGGCCCAGCTTCTGACAGGCCTTTTCATAGACATAGGGATAGGGCTTGCCCCTTTTGACATCCTCCGCGGACAGGATCAGGGGGAAATAGGGAGAAATGCCCGCTTGGTCCAGGTACCTCCTGGCCCTCTCCTTAGGCGCCGCCGTGACGACCGCTATGATCATCTTCTTTTCCCTGAGATAGCTGATCAGGGGCAGGATCCCGGGTTTCTGTTCCACCTTATGGTCCGTGAAAAAGTCCCGCATCATCTCCCGGCGCTTTTTCTGGACGGCCGGGTAGACGCTGTCATCCCCGAACCGGTCCCGGAAGATGCCGGCCGCGATGCCGTGGTCACAGCTCCTCAGACGCATGATATCCTTCATGGGCAGATCGTAGCCCAGGGACTTCGCCGCCTTTTTCCAGTATTCCTTGTAATATTTTTCAGAGTCGACGAGGACACCGTCCATGTCGAACAGAACCGCCTTTATCATCTGCTGTCACTTCCTCTCCTGAACCTGGTCTCCGGCATCAGATGGTACTGCCTCTATTATAAAGGATACTAAAGGAAAAAACGTCTTCCTGTCCGAAAAAATGGAAGACTGTCTGAGCCGGGAGGCAGTGCGTTCAGGATTTTCCCTCCGACGCCGGCAGGGGACCAGATCCTTTCCTTCCTTCCCGGGAATGACAAAGGCGGCGGTTTCCGGAATACAGGCAGGCCTTCTGCCGTGAAGACAAGAAAGAACCGCGGGGAGTCCGGCCGGACGCCCCGAGGTTCTTTCCGGTTACCCTTATCGTTCAGGAAGTCCTGCCTGGATTCAGGCCTCAGGCCGCTTCTTATTCGGGATCGGAGAAGGCGTAAACATGGGTCATGTTCGCTTCCCCTTCCAGGGTCTCATAGACGAGGACAATGATATAGTCCTCTTCTCCGTCCTCAGTAAAACCGGTCACCTTGCAGAGGAGCTCATAGTTGGTCCCGGAGACCACCTCCCTGGCCAGGTAGGCCACAGGCGCATAGGTCTCGCCTTCAATGGTCTCCTGGGACTTTTCCAGAGCTGCCGCGGCCTTTTCATCGACAGTCAGGCTTTCAGGGGCTTCCCAGCCTCCCAGCAGAGAGGTGCCGTCCGGCAGGGCCTTGACCTCAGCGTCTGAATTCCTGATTTCAGTAATGGTGGCGCCGCCCTCCGGATCCTGATAAAGGGTCACGATGGCATAGGTGCCTACAGGGTTTTGAGTGACAGGGGTAATGCTGCACAGGATAGCATGGTTGGTGCCTGCGACCACCTGGCTTCCCAGATAGGCGATGGTCTGATACTCAGCGCCGTCGATCTCCTCCAGGGCCTTGTCAAAGAGGGCCTGGACCTCCTCCGGCACCTCCAGGGATTCCGGTTCCTGCCAGCCTCCGGGAAGGACCTCCTCTTCCTTCCCGGTCTCCCCGGGAGCTGCAGTCGCTCCCGCCGGGGCATTGGCCTTGCCGCAGGCAGCCAGAGAAAGGACCATCATAAGTGCCAGCATGCATACGATTCTTTTTTTCATCATTCCATACCTTCCTTTTTTTATTTTCTGATCGAAAGACTGTCCTGCCGGACCCCTTTGTCCCTGAAAGGGGCCCGGAAGGATCTGCCGCATGGCTCAGCGGATTGCTCTGAGCTTCCATCCACTGTTATTGTATCGCTTTTTCATTTTGATTTCTGCCTTCTTTTCAGATATTTCCGCTTGTCCGCCGTCCTCTCTGAAGAAAAGCGGATATGGGCGGCGGAAAGGTCATGCCCCCGGACGGCCCATGGCGCCAGTCCCGGATCCGGATCATTCTTTCATGCCGGCTCCGGCCTGTACGGAAGGTGCGCCTGTGAGTCACAAGTCAAGAGGACCGTCAGACTGAGGGCCGCCAAAATGATCCCGGAGATACTGCAGGATGGCGGCAATGCCCTCTATATCCCCCTGATCCTGATACACGGATAACAGCTCTTCCGCTTCTTCTTTGCCCGGAAACGCTTCCCCGATCAGAAAGCGCAGGACTCCTGTGTGTGTTT
>CAMOUD010000130.1 GCA_946626215.1 uncultured Lachnospiraceae bacterium | reverse complement strand
GGCCGCCCTTCGGTCGCCCGGCCTGCAGGAGCATCGCGCGAAGGCGCTCTGCTCCGGGGCTGATGAAGGACATACGCCCGAACAAGTGCCGGTCTTGCTGTTGTAAACAACATATCACAGCGTGCGCTGTGACAGAATGAAAGGAGCCATCATGGCAGTAAACAGAACCCCCGTTTTAAAGAGATGCAGATCCCTGGGCCTGGAGCCCTCCGTACTGGGCTACAGCAAGAAGTCCAACAGACAGCTGATCCGCAGAAGCCGCAAGATGTCCGAATATGCCAGCCAGCTTCGTGAGAAGCAGAAGGCAAAGTTCATCTATGGCGTTCTTGAGAAGCCTTTCCGCAACTACTACGAGAAGGCCGATATGATGAAGGGCATGACCGGTGAGAACCTCATGATCATGCTTGAGAGACGTCTGGACAACGTTGTGTACCGTATGGGCTATGCACGTACAAGACGTGAGGCAAGACAGGTCGTCGGCCACAAGCACGTGACTGTCAACGGCAAGATCGTCAACATCCCTTCCTATCAGATCAAGGCAGGCGATGTGATCGCCATCAAGGACAAGTCCAAGACCATCACCCGGTTCAAGGAGATCCAGGAAGTGACAGCCGGCAGGCTCACTCCCGAATGGATGGTCGTAGATAAGGAAAACCTGACTGGTACCATCAGCGCTCTTCCCACCAGGGAGCAGATCGACATCCTCAGAGACGAGATCGTCGACGAGATGCTGATCGTCGAGCTGTATTCCAAGTAATCAGCAGGCTGCAGATGCTCTGCGGCAGTTGTTTTCTTTTCTATTCACTGCCGCAGGCTCTGCGCGCAGATTACCGAAGATATGGCATTCGATGATTGTACCAAAGGAGGGTATATCGCGTGTTTGATTTTGAAAGACCTACCATTACGGTCACAGAAATCTCCGAAGACAAGAAGTACGGCAGATTTGTTGTGGAACCGCTCGAGAGAGGCTATGGCATTACCCTTGGCAATTCTCTGAGACGGATCATGCTTTCCTCCCTTCCCGGAACCGCTGTCAGCCAGATCAAGATCGACGGCATCCAGCATGAGTTCACCACCATTCCCGGTGTCAAGGAAGATGTGACGGAAATCGTCATGAACATCAAGAGCCTCGCGATCCGCAACAACAGCGAAGGCAACGAGACCAAGACTGCCTACATTGAGTTCGAAGGAGAGGGCGTCGTACGCGCATCCGATATTACGGTTGACCAGGATATCGAGATCCTGAACCCCGACTTAGTCATTGCTACCCTGAGTGATAAGTCCGCCAAGCTTTTCATTGAACTTACGATCAAGAGAGGCAGAGGCTATGACAGCGCGGACAGGAACAAGACTCCGGATATCAAGATCGGCGTCATTCCGATCGATTCCATCTACACCCCTGTCGAACGCGTGAATATTACTGTTGAGAACACCCGTGTAGGCCAGCAGACTGACTATGATAAGCTGACTCTGGATGTCACCACCAACGGCACCATCGGACCCGATGAGGCAGTCAGCCTGGCAGCCAAGGTCCTCAGCGAGCACCTCAGCGTCTTTATCGACCTGTCTGAGAGCGCGGCCAAGGTGGAAGTCATGACCCAGCCCAAGGAAGATCCGGGCCGTGAGACCCAGGTCATGAGCATTGATGAGCTGGAGCTGTCCGTACGTTCTTATAACTGTCTGAAGAGAGCCGGCATCAATACCGTTGCCGAGCTTTGCGCAAAGACACCGGAAGAGATGATGAAGGTCCGTAACCTCGGAAAGAAATCTCTCGATGAAGTCCTGGAGAAGCTGAAGGAACTTGGCCTGAAGCTCAATACCGGGGAAGGAGAGGCCTGATCCGGCCCCTCAGCCAATCAAACAGTGTGCTTCCTGCCGGGGTAAATCCAAAGAGTACGCGGCAGGTCCACGAACAGGGACAAGGGTCCCTGCTCACAGGCAGCGGATAAGACCGAAGAGCGCCGCTGTCCGACATAAAGAAAAAGGAGAAAAAACATGGCACAGTACAGAAAACTCGGAAAGAAGACCAAACTCAGAAAGGCTCTGCTTCGCAGCCAGGTCACCGCTCTGATCTATCACGGCAAGATCGTGACCACCGAAGCCCGCGCCAAGGAAGTCCAGAAGATCGTTGAGCCCATGATCACTCTGGCCGGCAAGGAATGCGACAACTATGAGACCGTTACTGTTACCGCCAAGGTCCCGCGCAAGGACGCTGACGGCAAACGCGTCAAGGAAGTCGTAGACGGCAAGAAGGTCACTGTGTATGACGAGGTCCAGAAGGAGATCAAGAAGGATGCTCCCGGCCGTCTGCACGCCAGAAGGCAGCTCCTCAAGTTCCTCTATCCTGTCGTGGAAGTTCCCGCAGCAGGCAAGGGCCGCAAGAAGAACACCAAGAAGGTCGACCTTGTTGAGAAGATGTTCGACGAAATCGGACCTAAGTACAAGGACCGCAGAGGCGGATACACCAGGATCGTCAAGATCGCGCAGAGACGCGGCGACGGCGCTCTGACTGTTCTGCTTGAGCTTGTCTGATAAAGTCTGAGAAGGCAGACCGGAAGGTCTCTTTCGTCTGACGACTGCAAAAGCCGCCGCTTCGTATGGAGCGGCGGCCTTTTCTTTACATTTTTTCGGGCTGGCGGTATATTGAAACGGTATTATCCGTGTTACGTAAGGCTCCGCAGGGGGTGATCCTACATGATCAAAATCAGAAAGCTGATCCATGACTATTTAAAGCACGATGAAGACGGCGCCGTATCCGAGGAGATCCGGGCTCTGGCCGGACTGGACCTGGATGTAAAGCCCGGCGAATTCATCGTGATCCTGGGCCATAACGGCTGCGGCAAGTCCACCCTGGCCAAGCATATCAACGCCCTTCTCTTTCCCTCGGAGGGAGAGGTCTGGGTCGACGGCATGAATACGGTGGACGGGGAAAAGCTCTGGGACATCCGGCAGGAGGCCGGCATGATCTTCCAGAATCCCGACAACCAGATCATCGCCCAGGTCGTGGAGGAGGACGTTGCTTTCGGCCCCGAGAACATCGGCGTGCCCGGAGAGAAGATCCGAAAGCGCGTGGAGGAGAGCCTGAAAAGCGTGGGCATGCTGGAATACCGCCGCAAGTCCCCGGGACGCTTATCCGGCGGCCAGAAGCAGCGGGTCTGCATTGCCGGCGTCATCGCCATGCGGCCCAAGTGCATCATCATGGATGAGCCCACGGCCATGCTGGACCCCAGCGGCCGGGTGGAGGTCCTGAAGACCGCCCGGCAGCTGAACAGGGAAGAGGGGATCACCGTGATCCTGATCACCCACTACATGGAGGAGGCCATAGAGGCGGACCGGGTCATTGTCATGGACAAGGGAAAGATCGCCCTCCAGGGCACGCCCCGGGAGGTCTTTTCCAGGGTCGAGGAGATGAAGGACCTCCATCTGGATGTGCCCCAGGTCAGCCTCCTTGCCTGGGAACTGCGCAGGAGAGGGCTGAAGATACCAGCCGATATCCTTACCAGGGAAGAACTGGCCGACGCGCTGGAAAAAGTGATCAGCTGAGACAGGAAACACCATGGGACTTAAGATCGAAGATATTTCTTTTACATATGAGACCGGGACGGCCATGCAGGTCAGGGCCCTCAACCATATCAGCTGTGAGATCCCCGATGACCGCTTTATCGGCCTGATCGGGCATACGGGATCGGGGAAATCGACCCTGGTCCAGATGCTGAACGGCCTGCTGAAGCCCACCCAGGGCCGGATCCTCTTCAACGGAGAGGATATCCACGGAGACGGCTACGACCGCAAGAACCTGAGGGCAAAGGTGGGACTGGTCTTCCAGTATCCCGAGCACCAGCTCTTTGAGGCGGACGTCCTTTCAGACGTCATGTTCGGCCCCAGGAACCTGGGGCTTTCAGAGGAAGAATGCCGGAAGCGGGCTTCTGAATCCCTCTTTATGGTGGGAATGGGAGAGCGGTTCTTTAAGAAATCTCCCTTTGACCTCTCCGGAGGCGAAAAGAGAAGGGCGGCCATAGCGGGCGTCCTGGCCATGCATCCCCAGATCCTGATCCTGGACGAGCCCACGGCCGGCCTGGATCCCAGAGGCCGGGACGAGATCCTGGGCCTGATCAGCGAGATGAAGAAAAAGCTCAGGATGACCATAGTCCTGGTCTCCCACAGCATGGACGACGTGGCCAGGTACGTGGACCAGATCATGGTCATGAACAACGGGAAGCTGGTCTATAACGATGTGCCCTCCGAGGTCTTCAGGCACCACAAGGAGCTGGAGACCATGGGACTGTCCGCCCCTCAGGTAATCTACATCATGGAGTATCTGAAGGAAAGGGGCCTTCCTGTGAACACGGAAGTCCTGGACATTCAGTCGGCGGCTGACAGCATCATGGCCTGTATGGGCCCTGCCGGAAGAGGGAGGTCCTGACATGTTCGAGAATATTACCATCGGTCAGTACTACCAGACCCGGTCTCCCCTCCATTCCCTGGATCCCAGGGTCAAGCTGACGGGGACCCTCCTCTATATCATTTCGCTTTTCATCGTGAACTGCGCGGCAGGCTATCTTCTGGCAGCCCTGTTCCTGGTCTGCATGATCCGCCTGTCCCATGTTCCCTTCCGCTATATCGTCCGGGGCATGAGGGCCATCCTTTTCCTTCTGGCCATCACCATGCTCTTCAACATGTTCCTGACGCCGGGCCAGGTCCTCTGGCAGGCGGGCCCCCTCCATCTGACCAGGGAGGGCCTGACCTTTGCGGTCAAGATGGCCTTCCGCCTGACCTTCCTGATCCTGGGTTCCTCCCTGATGACCCTGACTACGACGCCTACCCAGCTGACGGACGCCATGGAATCCCTCATGCGGCCCCTGAAGGTCCTGCATGTGCCGGTCCATGAGATCGCCATGATGATGTCCATCGCCCTTCGCTTTATCCCCATCCTCATGGAGGAGGCGGACAAGATCATGAAGGCCCAGATGGCCAGGTGCGCGGAGTTCGATTCCAAACACCTGATGAAGAAGATCAAAAGCATGGTCCCGCTCCTTGTCCCCCTCTTTGTCTCCGCCTTCCGCCGGGCCAATGACCTGGCCATGGCCATGGAGGCCCGGTGCTACCGGGGAGGCGAAGGAAGGACCAGGATGAATCCTCTCATTTACAGGACCAGGGACTGGATCGCCTATGGGGTCGTCTTTGGCTTTATGGCGGCGGCCATAGCCCTCAGGGTCTTCTCCGCCAGCCTTCCCTTCCCCCTGAATCTCTGATCCGGAGGCAGACATGAAGAGAATCTTACTGGTCACGGCCTACGACGGAACGGACTTCGCGGGCTTCCAGGCCCAGAAAAGCATGGTCCGCACAGTGGAGGGAGTCCTGAACCAGGCCCTCCATGACCTGACAGGCGAGGACATCGAGGTCATCGGAGCCAGCCGGACAGACGCGGGCGTCCATGCCTACTGCAACATGGCCGTCTTTGATACCGGCTCCAGGATCCCGGCTGAAAAATTCGCCAGGGCCCTGAACGTGCGCCTGCCGGAGGATGTCCGGGTCCGGGAGTCCTTTGAGGTCCCGGCAGACTTTCATCCCAGGCACTGCAGCACCATCAAGACCTATGCCTACAGGATCCTGAACGCGGACGTGCCCCTGCCCGAATACGCCCGGTTCTGCCACTTTTCCTATACGCCCTACGATCTTGACAGGATGCGGGAGGCGGCGGAGCATCTGGTAGGAGAGCATGACTTTAAGAGCTTTGCCTCTGTGGCTGCCCAGGCCAAGACCACGGTCAGGGAGATCACGGCCCTGTCCGTGACGGAGGAAAGACTTTCCTGTCCCGGAAGGATCGGACGCTTTTTTGAAGAAGACAGGGACCGGGACAAGGACCCGTCTCCGACAGACACTATCCGCGCCAGGATGCCCAGGATCATTACCATCCGGGTCAGCGGCACCGGCTTTCTCTACAACATGGTCCGGATCATCGCCGGCACCCTCATGGAGGCGGGACGAGGCCATCTGGATCCCGGGCGGATCCCGGAGATCCTGGAAGAGAAGGACCGGCAGGCGGCCGGCCCCACAGCCCCTGCCTGCGGCCTGACTCTGGTGGATTATCAGATCCTGGACATGGGCGGGAAGCGGCCTGATTTTTTGGAAATCCCCGGTTGACAGGCAAAAATCCTGTTAGTATAATGAAACGGTGCGACGGCTGAGGACCGCATGTTTTTTGCATGCCCAAACTCCCCGGTTTTGGAAACCCGATGCCGACTGCGAATCGCACGCCCTTACATGATTAATCTGAGAAGTTCGTTTGATGGAGGATATACAATGAATACCTACATTCCCAGCGCAGACAGCATCGAGAAGAAATGGTATGTAGTGGATGCTACAGATATGACCCTTGGCCGTCTTGCTTCCGAAGTTGCTAAGGTGCTTCGCGGCAAGAACAAGCCTTACTATACTCCCTTCCTTGACACCGGCGACTATGTCATCATCGTGAACGCCGAGAAGATCAAGGTCACCGGCAAGAAGATGGATCAGAAGATCTACTTCAGACATTCCGAATATGTTGGTTCCGCTAAGTACACCACTCTTCGTGAGATGATGAGGACCAAACCCGTCAGAGTTGTTGAGAAGGCCGTTCGCGGAATGCTTCCTCAGGGCAGACTTGGTGATCAGATGTACACCAAGCTTCATGTCTATGAAGGCCCCGCTCACAAGCATCAGGCCCAGAAGCCTGAAGAGCTTAAGTTCTGATCAGCACGGTTGGTAGATCGAAAGGAGATTTAAAATGGCTAACGCAGCGACTTATTACGGAACAGGCAGAAGGAAATCCTCTGTTGCCAGAGTCTTCATGACTCCCGGTACCGGCAACATCACCATCAACGGCAGGTCCGTCGATGATTATTTTGGACTTGAGACCCTGAAGGTCATCATGAACCAGCCCCTGGTAGCGACCCAGACCACTGATCAGTTCGATCTCAAGATCACTGTCAAGGGCGGCGGCTACACCGGCCAGGCAGGCGCAATCCGTCACGGCATCGCAAGGGCTCTCTGCGAAGCAGACGCCGAGTTCAGGCCCGTCCTCAAGAAGGCCGGCTATCTGACCCGTGACCCTCGTATGAAGGAAAGAAAGAAGTATGGTCTGAAGGGCGCAAGAAGGGCTCCTCAGTTCTCCAAGAGATAA
>CAMOUD010000129.1 GCA_946626215.1 uncultured Lachnospiraceae bacterium | reverse complement strand
AATAATAAGAATCCTTCTCAAAATCTGTTGAAAGAATCCGGAAGTTAAACTATACTAACTTTGTAGGGGAGTCAAAGCAGCAGAGGGGGAGGATATGGGATCCAATCAGTCCAGAGAAGACTATCTGGAGAGCATCTATGTGCTGCGCCAGCAGATGGGGACCTGCCACAGCATCGACGTGGCTGCCAGGCTGGGCTTTTCCAAGGCCAGCATTTCCGTGGCCGTGGCCAAGCTGGGCCGGGAGGGATATCTCATCAAAGAGGCGGACGGAGAACTGGTCCTGACGGAAAAGGGGGAGGCCCTGGCGGTCAGGATCTGGGAAAGGCACCGGTTCTTCCGGGACTTTCTGATCTCCATCGGGGTGGACCCGGATACCGCCGAGGAGGACGCCTGCCGCATGGAGCATGTGGTCAGCGAGGAGACCTTTTCCAGGATCCGGGCCAACGTACTGGCCGAGGAGGCCTGCCGGCGCTGCCGGGAGGAAAAAAGAGAAAGAGGAGAACAGGGAGAGTGCCCGGCCTGAAGGGCCGGGATACCGGACGCGAAGGCGCCGGACCGATCTGGTAAGAATCGGTCCGGCGCCCTTTTTGTCCTTCTTTTCCGCATCACATGCCGGGGGCTTTCTGTGCGGTTTTTGTGCCGGAAAGTCCGCCGGACATTGCTTTTTGCTCCTGCAGGGAATACGATAAAGCTGAGGATAAATGTTTGTAGGACGTGCGTGGATCCGCGCGGGACCGCGCCGGAATATAAGGATACAGGAGAACAGGGAGACCTGTAAGGGGGCTGAAGCATGCGGAAACGGATCCGATCTCTGACAGCGGTCATGACGGCGCTTATCATCATATGCGCAGGCCTTTGCGGCTGCGGCGCCCGGGAGGACGCCGGGCAGGAAAAGGCGGAGACCGGAGCCTCCGCGGCCGCGGAAGAGGCGGAAGGAGGCCTGGTGCGGCTTGCCCTGTCCAGTTCCATAGACACCATGGACGTTCATAAAAATACAGAGGACTACATGCTGCCTCTGAACATTTATGAGAGGCTTTTCGATATCCGGGTCAATCCGGACGGGTCCACCAGGCTGGCCAACGGTCTGGCGGAGTCCTGGTCTGTTTCGGAGGACGGCCGGACCTATCATTTCACCCTGCGGGACGACGCCTTCTTTTCCGACGGCACGCCGGTGAAGGCCTCCGACGTGGCCTTTACCTTTACAAGGATGCTGGCCCTGCCGGAAAGCGTCCAGACCGATTTCGCGGATATGATCCTGGGCGCCCGGGCCGTGATGGACGGGGAGACGGATACCCTGGAGGGGATCCGGGTCCTGGATGACCATACCCTGGAGATCACCCTGTCGGAACCCTACGCGGGCTACATCTCCCAGCTGGCCACCCCCTCCTGCAGCATCATGAGCGAGAAGTTCGTCCGGGAGGCGGGAGACGCCTACGGGGATACGGCGGAGACGGTCCTCGGGTCCGGCCCCTACATGGTGACGGAATTCTCGGATTCGGAGATCACCCTGGAAAGGAACCCCTACTATCACTGCCATGAGGATGAGGAGCTGACCGTCAGCCGGGCCCGGTTCCTGGTCCTGGCCCCGGCCCTGATCGACCGGATGTTCAGGGAGGGAAATCTGGATCTGCTGGACGTGAACCGGGTCAATCCGGAGGTGGCAAAAGACTATTCCCAGGACCCGGAGTGGCAGGAGGACCGGATCGCCTTCAGCCGGGTGGAGGTCCAGTACCTGATGCTGAACGTGGAGGAGCCTCCGCTGAACGACGTCCGGATCCGGAAGGCCGTCCAGATGGCCATCGACCGCCAGGAGATCCTGGAGGAACTCTACAACGGAAGGGGCAGGCTGGTGGACGGGATCTTCCCCCGGGGCCTGATCGGCTACAGCGAGGACAACCAGGGCTGGCTTGCGTATGATCCGGAGGAGGCAAGGAGGCTCATCAGCCAGGTGCCGGAAGCCGGGACCGTGAGACTGGAGCTGGCCGCCAATTCCGAAAGCGAGATCCGGACCCTGCGGATGCTGGAGATGGTCCGGGAGGACCTGAGCGAGGCGGGCCTGAACGTCTCCGTGGTCAGCTATGACGAGGACAGCCGTATGTACCTGCGGAAGGCCGGCAGGCTCACGGCCTACAACGGCGAATGGAGCGCCGACTTCAACGATCCGGACAACTTTATCTATACCTTTTTCGGGAGCCGGGCCAAGACCAAAGACCGGTCCGGCAACTTCTCGGACGAGGAGGTCATCAGCCGCATCGCCGCGGCCAGGACCATGCAGGACCAGGAGAAGAGGCTCGCGGAATACGCGGACCTGGAGAGGATCCTGATCCGGGACCAGGCAGTCTGGGTCCCCCTCTTTTCCACGGACCACATCTTTATCCTGGGAGACCGGGTGGAGAGCTTTACCCCCTTCTGGGCAGGGTGGGGATCCCTGTATCTGAAGGACATTGTCCTGAAACCGGAAGCCAGATAGGCCCGGCTGGAGGAGTGCATGAAAAACAGCCTTCGCAGAAAAATCTTCAGAATGAACATCATGCTGATCACAGTGGCCCTTCTGCTCTTTACGGTGATCGGCATCTACCAGGTCCGCCGCTATGCCAACCTCATGGAGGAGACGAGCCGGACCCAGAACGCGGTCATCATGGATACCATGTCCGGGTCCATGCGGGACATGGCTACGGAGAGCTTCCAGAAGTACGTGGTCTCTGAGGCCAAGATCTTCGACGGGGAGTTCTGGACCATGCGCCATGACCTGGAGATCCTGGCCAGCCAGGTCCAGATGGTCCTGGAGGAGCCCTCTGCCTATTCGCCGGTGGAGGTCCCCCTTCCCTCAGAGGCGGACGCCGGCCAGCTGACCCTCCAGCTCCTCTATTCCGACCGGGCAGACCAGGAGGACGAGAGGCTCAAGGAACAGATCCTCCGGGTCGGGGGCCTCAGGAACATGATGCTGGAGATCGTCGGAGGGAGCGAGACCCTGCTGGACTGCATGGTGTCCCTGCCGGGCGGGGCCAGCATCATCGTGGACAGGACTCCCGAGAGCAAGGTGGGGCAGGATGGAAAGCCCATGCCCTACAACGCGGACAAACGCCCCTGGTATGTGGGAGCCATGGTCCATAAAAAGCCCTATTTCACCCCGGTCAACAAGGACAACTATTTCGACAGCTATGAGGTCATGGCGGGCGTTCCCGTCTACGTGGACGGGGAGCTGGCGGCCGTCTGCGGCGGCTCTGTCCTGATGGAATCCCTGGCGGACATCATCTCCGGCGCCAAGCTGGGCGAATATACGGATACCTGCCTGATCAACGAGAACGGCATCATCATCTATTCTTCCCGGACGGAAGGAGAGCTGGGAATGAAGGGCGTGGAGCTCAAGAGCCTCCTGGAGGGGAGCAACGCGGACCTGGTCACCATGGTCAGCGAGGCCCTCAAGGGAGATACGGGCTTTTCCCTCATGGAGGTGGACGGCAAGGAGACCTACATTGCCTACGCCCCCATCGATACGCTGGGGTGGACCATGCTGCTGAGCATCTCCCAGGAGGACCTGAACGCCACAGCCTACCTGCTCGCGGAGCAGACAGACGATGTCATGGAGGAATCCATCACCGAGCTTCGCAGCAATGAGGGCAGGACCGTGATCACGACCCTCTTCATCGCGGCCCTCATGCTGGTCTTCGCGGCCTTCCTGTCCCTGATCTATTCCAACCGGCTGGTCAGCCCCATCAAGCGGATGACCCTGCGGGTATCGGAGATGAAGGGCGATGACATGAGCTTCCAGGTGGAGGATGTCCTTCTGACGGGCGACGAGATTGAGGTACTGGCCAGGGCCTTCGCCAACATGTCGGAAAAGATGCGGGGCTATGTCCATGAGATCGTGGAGATCACCTCGGAGAAGCAGCGGCTGGATACGGAGCTTTCCGTTGCCGCGGAGATCCAGGTCAACATGCTCCCCAACCAGTTCCCTGCCTTCCCGGACCGGTCGGAGTTCAACCTCTGCGCGGTCATGGACCCGGCCAAGGAGGTCGGCGGAGACTTCTATGACTATTTCCTGATCGACGACGACCATCTGGCTCTGGTGATGGCGGACGTTTCCGGCAAGGGCGTCCCGGCGGCCCTCTTCATGGTCATCTCCAAGACCCTGATCAAGAACGTGACCCTTTCCGGCCTCTATGAGGGGCCCGCGGAGATCCTGGCCGATGTCAACGACCGTCTCTGCGAAGGGAATGAAGACAGCATGTTCGTAACGGCCTGGCTGGGGATCCTGACGATTTCCACCGGCGACCTGGTATCCGCCTGCGCCGGCCATGAATATCCGGTCTTTTACAGAAAGGACCGGGGCTTTGTCCTGGAACGGGATCCCCACGGCCTGGCCATGGGAGCCATGGAGGGGTCCCGGTACCGCAGCGCCGGATGGCATCTGGATCCGGGCGACATGCTCTTTCTGTATACGGACGGCGTTCCGGAGGCCAACAACAGCAGCCAGGAGCTTTTCGGCATGGAGAGGACCATGGCGGCCCTGGACAGGAGCATGGAGGCGGCCAGGGACCAGGCAGGTCCCGAAGGGCTTGATCTTAAGATCTTCCTCGCCACTCTGCGCGGCCAGATCGACGAATTCGCGGGCGACGCCCCTCAGTTCGACGACATGACCATGATGTGCGTGGAATACCGCGGCAGCGGCCAGAGGGCCGGGGAGGAGAACGAACAGCAGACCGGATGACGGAGGTCCCCCGCTTCCCTTCCTGAGGGAGGCGGGGATTTCCATGCCCCGGGAGCGCGGGGACATAAAAAAGCCGGGCCGATCATGAGAGATCGGTCCGGCTCCCTGCTGTCATTCGGGATCAGGCCAGGGGGCTGCCTGTCAGCAGCTCATAGGCTTCCTTATATTTGTCGATGGTCCTGTCGATGACGTCCTGGGGCAGCTTGTAATCGCTGTCGGGATTGGCCTTGAGCCAGTCGCGGACGAACTGCTTGTCGAAGGAGGGCTGGCCATGGCCGGGCTCATAGCCTTCCAGGGGCCAGAAGCGGCTGGAATCGGGGGTCAGCATCTCGTCGCCCAGGACGACTCTGCCGTTCTCATCCAGGCCGAATTCGAACTTGGTGTCGGCGATGATGATGCCGCGGGAGAGGGCGTAGTCGGCGCACTTTCTGTAGAGGGCCAGGGTGCAGTCCCGGATGGCGGAGGCGTATTCCTCACCGTGGCCGGGGAAGGCCTTTTCCAGGACCTCGATGCTGCGCTCATAGGAGATGTTCTCATCGTGATCGCCGATCTCCGCCTTGGTGCTGGGGGTATAGATGGCCTCAGGCAGCTTGTCGCACTCCCTGAGTCCTTCGGGAAGGGAAATGCCGCAGACGGTCCCGTTCTTTTTATAGCTGGCCCAGCCGGAGCCGGTGATATAGCCTCTGACGATGCACTCGATGGGGAGCATGGTCAGTTTCCTGCACAGCATGCTGTTTCCGTCAAAGCGCTCCTGGCGGAAGTATTCGGGCATGTCGTTCACATCCACGGAGACCATGTGGTTGGGAAGGATATCCTTTGTCAGGTCGAACCAGAAACGGGACATCTGGGTCAGGACCTTGCCCTTGTCGGTGATCTTGTTCTTCAGGATCACATCAAAGGCGGAGATCCGGTCGGTGGCTACCATGACGAGATGATCGCCGATGTCATAGATCTCACGTACCTTGCCTTCTTTTACGGGACTGTATTCTTTCATTTGACGCTTCCTCTTTTCTTGGTACTTGATTCCTGCGGGAACGTTATATATCCTAACAGAAATCCGGCCTTCCGTACATAGGAGTTTTTGCCCAATTTCCCGCTTCTTTGGCCCTTCCTTTGCCGAAATATGCAGGAAAGGCGTCCTCCTGTGGTATGATAGAGTCCGATACCTGCCTGAGAACGACCTGAGAACGAGTCCCGGCCGAACGGACCGGCCGGGGACCGGAGAATATATATGAAGAACGATACCATTACCATCGGCATCCTGGCCCATGTGGATGCCGGCAAGACGACCCTGTCCGAGGGCCTCCTCTATCTGGGAGGGGCCATCCGGAAGCAGGGCAGAGTCGACAATAAGGACAGCTTTCTGGATACGGACCAGATGGAGAGGGACCACGGGATCACCATCTTTTCCAAGCAGGCCCTTTTCAGCACCAGGACCCTCCTTCCTGACGGGGAGGAGAGAGAGCGGACCTATACCCTGCTGGATACCCCCGGCCACGCGGACTTTTCGGCGGAGATGGAAAGGACCCTCCAGGTCCTGGACTACGCCATCCTGGTGGTCAGCGCCCCCGACGGGGTGACCGGCCAGGTCCGGACCCTCTGGAAGCTGCTGGACCATTACAGGGTCCCGGCCCTCATCTTTGTCAACAAGATGGACCAGCTGGTCCCTGCGGGAGAGCTGGCCCAGGCCGCGGCGGCCGGCTGGCCGGAGGAGGAGCGGAAAAGGCTCCTTTCCGCCTTCAGTGACCAACTGGGAGGCCACTTCGCGGACTTTACCGGGGATGTGGAAGGAGAAGAGGTCCAGGAGGAGATCGCCCTCTGTCAGGAGTCCCTTATGGAGCAGTTCCTGGAGGGAGAGCTGATTTCGGAGAGCCAGATCGCGGACCTGATCCGGGAGAAGGCCCTCTGTCCCGTCCTGTTCGGGTCTGCCCTGAAGAACCTGGGGGTGGAGAGCCTGATCAATGCCATGGACCGGTTCTTTGTCATGCCGGCCTGGCCCCGCCAGTTCGGCGCCCGGGTCTTTAAGATCACCCGGGATGAAAAGGGAGAGCGCCTGACCTGGATGAAGATCACGGGCGGGTCCCTCAGGGTCAAGACCCTCCTGGACCTGGAAAAGAACGGGGAGGTCGTGCAGGAAAAGGCGGACCAGATCCGGATCTACAACGGGACCCGGTTCCGGCCGGACCAGGAAGCCATGGCCGGCCAGGTCTGCGCGGTCACGGGCCTTACGGCCACCTTCGCGGGCCAGGGACTTGGCCTTGAGACCGGGTCCATGGAAGGCCTGCTGCAGCCGGTCCTTTCCTGCCAGATCCTCCTGCCGCCGTCGGAGGACAAGTTCAAGGCCTACCGGAACCTCTGCCTCCTGGAGGAGGAGGACCCGGTCCTCCATGTCCTCTATGATGAGAACAAAAAGGAGATCACGGCCCAGGTCATGGGCGAGATGCAGCGGGAGGTCCTGAAGAACCTGGCCTGGGAACGGTTCCATCTGTCCATCAGCTTCGGCCAGCCCGGCATCGTCTATAAGGAGACCATCCGGACGGCCGCCGAGGGCGTGGGCCACTTCGAGCCCCTCCGCCACTACGCGGAGGTCCATCTCTTACTGGAGCCCGGCGAGCCCGGCAGCGGCCTTGTCTTTGATTCCGCCTGCAGCGTCAACGACCTGGCCAGGAACTGGCAGAGACTGGTCCTGAC
>CAMOUD010000128.1 GCA_946626215.1 uncultured Lachnospiraceae bacterium | reverse complement strand
GCTCCCAGAATGGTTTCTGCAACAAAAATCCATTCCGGGAGCCTTTTTACCCAGGTAAAAAAAACGGCCCCGGGTAAAAACCGATTCCTTCTACCCATAAGTCAAAAAAATAGCGGAAATCCAAGCTTTCTTGGACTTCCGCTCCAGAGCGATAGACGAGGCTCGAACTCGCGACCTCCACCTTGGCAAGGTGGCGTACTACCAACTGTACTACTATCGCATATGATGCCGCAAATGAATTGCTTCAATCGACAAGTGTTATGATACCGCAGGGACCCGGGCTTGTCAACAGGAATTATAAAAAAACACCGGCGGCCGGGAAAGCAGGGAAGAAGGGTCCCTGTCCTCCGGAAACAGAATCCCTTTTTCCGGACTCCGGCAGGCAGCCCAGGGCGGGCCGCCTGCCTTCCGGAAGGTTCAGCGATAGATGACGTCATCCGTCCGGCTGTATCTTTTGACCGACCGGATGGCCACGACATCCACCACAATGACAAAGATCAGGAATGTCATGGAAAGGAAATCCGAATCGTAGGAGGCCGCGAAGTCATAGAAACCGTGGATCAGGACCGGCACCAGGATGCTGAGCCTGCCGTGGCGTCCGGCTTCCTCGGTCTGCCCTCTGGACTCCAGATATTTGGCCATGCCGTAGTGATGGCCCATGAAAACGCCGGTAATGCAGTGCAGGGGGATGGCGGTAACGGCCCGGATCACGGCCACCCCAAGGCCAAGGCCCGCCACATAGAGGACATTTTCCGCAGCCGCGAAGCCCAGGGAGGCAAAGACGGCATAGACCACGCCGTCGAACCGGTAGTTGAACTCCGGATTGTTCCAGGTCCGCATCCGCATGGCCCTGTACTTGACGTACTCTTCAGACAGGGCGATCACCAGGAAGTTCATAAGGAGCTGGAAGAGGTAGGAGCTCTCCGGCAGGCCGGTCAGTAACAGCACCCTTTGCCCCAGCGTTTCCAGAAGCATGGCCAGGAGGGTAGAGACCGCGCCGGCAAAAAAGATGGAAGCCAGAAGCCTGGGGGGCTCTTTTTCAATTTTGTCCTCCTTAAAAATCATGTACATAAGGACAAAAGGCGGCAGAAGGCTCACCAGCAGAAGGATCATGATCGTCTCCTTTCTATTCTTGCTCAGAAAAATCCGACAAGGTGATTATAGCATGGAAGGGCGGGAGGCGGACAGGAAGTCTCCTGCGCTCCGCCTCCCTTTTTTCTTTTATCTTTCGCAGAGCCAGAAGGCCGCGCTGTAAGGAGGCATCAGGCTGCCGCCGCCGAAATCATGGTCTTTCCCCGTGATCAGGTCCACGGCCCGGCCGCATCCGGCGTCAAAGTGGGCCGTATAGGGCTCGGAATCGGCATTGATGGCCACGAAGACCCGTTCTCCCTCCGCCTCTCTGAGATAGACGCACTGGCGGTTGGTCAGGACCATGCTCTTGAAGCCTCCGTAGTTCAGGGCCCTGGAGCCGGCCTTTGCCCTGGCCAGGGCGCTGATGAAGTCTGTCAGCCCGTTCCACCGGGGCTCCTCCACGAAGGGCCTGAGAGAGGGATCCCCGTTCCTCTTGTCCCCTTCCATGCCCCATTCCGACCCGTAATAGACGCAGGGAATGCCGGGCATGCCGAAGGCCATGGCATAGAGAAGGGGCAGGTGTTTCTTGTTGGACAGGATGGTGGCCGCCCGGGTCACGTCATGGTTGTCCGCAAAGGTCAGGAGGTGCCGGCCCGTATAGAGGCACCAGGGATCCGTCCCGAACTGCCGCATGAGGGAATGGCAGATCTCGAACATGTTCATGCTGTTGAAGGAGGAATGGAGGCCCTTATAGCATTCGTAGTTGGTGCAGGAGTGGAGCATGCCGGGCCCGATCTTCCGGTTGTAGTCGCCGTGGAGCATCTCGCCGATCAGGTAAAAGTCCTTCTTCTTCTGATCGGTCTCCCAGCGCAGACGCCGGATGAAATCATCGTCCAGGCAGTAGGCCACGTCCAGCCGGAGCCCGTCGATATCATAGGTATCGATCCAGTTCATGACGGCTCCGATCAGATGATCGGCCACGGCCGGATTCCGGAGATTGAGCTTGACCAGGTCATAATTGCCCTCCCAGCCCTCATACCAGAGGCCGTCATTATAAGGGGAATTGCCCTCGAAGCTGATGTTGAACCAGTCCTTATAGGGAGACTCCCACCTGCGGGAAAGCACGTCCATAAAAGGACCGAAGCCCCTGCCGCAGTGGTTGAAGACCCCGTCCAGGACGACCCGGATCCCGTTCTCATGCAGGGCCCTGGTCACGGCCGCGAAGTCCTCATTGGTCCCCAGCCTCGTATCGATCCTATAGTAATCCCGGGTGTTGTAGCCATGGGTATCCGACTCAAAGACAGGGCCGAAGTAGACCGCCGTGATCCCCAGCTTCTTCAAATGCCCGATCCAGTCCAGGACCTTCAGGATCCTGTGGGAAGGCTGTCCGTCATTCTCAAAGGGCGCTCCCGTGAATCCAAGGGGATAAATCTGATAAAAAATGCTCTCTTCTGCCCACATGTCGATAAAATCCTTTCTGTTTTAGTTTACATAATATCATTGACTCTTATGGTCATCACCCTTCGGAAACCGCATAAAACCGTTTCAGGGGAATTCTCTGATTTTTTATTGAATTATCGTGCTTTTTTGAACTTATCCACCTGAGGAATCCCCAATTTCCACAAAGTTATCCACATTGACGCGAGTGTCAGAACATGGGTCCAGAACACTTTTTCGCCGTCGTTTTTGGTGATTCGTCTGACAACTCCCTTAGTTGTTGGTTGACATATTGTTCCAAACGCACTCTGGTCAAAAATGGCTCCAAATGATCATTTTCCTTCTAGAGCCAGGAGTCCCAGAACCTGGCCAGACGCTCTCCCACCCGGTCGGAGCTTACGATCTCATAGTCCTTCCACTCCGCCGGAAAGAGCTTTCTGTACTGGCCCTGGGCAAATCTTTCATCCAGGAGGGCCACGGCTCCCACGTCCCTGGCCGTCCGGATCACCCGTCCGCCCGCCTGCAGGACCTTGTTCATGCCGGGGAACCGGTAGGCGTAGTCAAAGCCGCTCTCCCCCCTCTCATCAAAGTAATCCTTCAGGATCTGCCGTTCGCTGCAGACGCCCGGGATCCCGGTCCCTATGACCAGGACGCCGATCAGTCTGTCCTCCCTGAGGTCGATCCCCTCCGCGAACATGCCGCCCAGGACTCCGAAGCCCAGAAGGGCGGAGTCGTCCCGGACCTCCTCAAAGGCCTCCAGATAGGCGGCCCGCTCCTCCGGGGCCATGCCCTCGGACTGCAGAAGGATCCGGCAGTCCTCTGTTTCCGGATACTTTTCCAGGTAGGCCTTTGCCGTCATGGACAGGAAGGCGTAGGAGGGGAAAAAGACCAGGTAGTTGCCGTGCCGGCAGCTGACGATCCTGTGGATGCTGTCCGCGATCCTCTCATACTCCCGGTCCGAGCGGGCGCTGTAGCGGCTGGTCACGTCGTTGACCACAAAGACCCCTCTCCTGGCCGGGTCGAACACGGACCGGGCATAGATCTCATAATCCTCCGCCGTTCCTCCCAGCAGCCCCTTGAAATACTGGATCGGCAGCAGGGTGGCGGAAAACAGGATGGAAGCGGTCCCCCTGTCCATGCAGGCCTTCAGGCTCCTGGCGGGGTCCACGCAGAAGAGCCTGACCCGGGCCTCCTTCTTTCCCTCCCGGTAAAAGACATAGTCCTCTTCCGCCTTGTCGTACATGTCCAGAAAGTGGCCGGTCTCAAAATAGAACTCCAGCAGGGACTCCTGCAGGGCCCTTTTTTCCTCTGTCTGCCCGGCCCCCTCTCCCTTTCTCTGGCTTTCCAGGATCTTCCCGACAGCCGACCGGGCGTCCTGAAGGGCGTCCGCCAGAGGAGAAATGTCGTCCAGAAGGACATAGGCCTCCTCCGGCTCCGGAAGGGCCCGGACCGCCTTCAGGCACCGGCCCAGCTTTTTCCAGAGCCCCGGCCAGGCGCTCCTGACGGCCGACCGGAAGGTCCTGATCTCCTCCGAGGATACGGAGGCCGAATACATGTCCCTGGCCCGGTCCAGAAGGTTGTGGGCCTCGTCGACCATGAAGATATATTTCCCGGAGCCCGCCCCCTCCGCGAAGAACCTGCGCAGGGAGGCCCTGGGATCGAATACATAATTATAATCGCAGATGACCGCGTCCGCGAAGCTGCACACATCCAGAGAAAGCTCAAAGGGACAGACCCCGAAGGTCTCCGCCCGGGAAAGAAGGGTCTCCCGGTCGGCGTGGTCCTCCTCTGTAAGGACCCTGTAGAGGGCGTCGTTGATCCTGTCAAAATGCCCTCTGGCCCTGGGACAGGCATCCGGATTGCAGGAGGCCTTCTCGCAGACGCAGATCTTGTCCCTGGCGGTCAGGACGACTCTCTTCATCCTGAGCCCGCCCTCCTCCAGGATCCGGAAGGCGTCCTCCGCCGCCTTTCCCGTCACGTTCCTGGCGGTCAGGTAAAAGAGCTTTTCCGCCCTCCCCTCCTCCATGGCCCGGATGGCGGGATAAAGAACGGCCAGGGTCTTGCCGGTCCCTGTGGGAGCCTCCAGAAAGAGCTTTTTCTCCCGGCAGATGGTCGCGTAGACGCCGGCGACCAGCTCCTTCTGGCCCTCCCGGAAGGGATAGGGAAAGCGGCCGGCGGCGATGGAGGCGTTCCGGATCCTCTCCCAGGAAAGGGACAGGACCGCCCACCTGCGGTATTTCTCCATCAGGTCCCGGAACCAGCCGGTCAGCCGGTCCATGGTCCTGACATAATAGAAGTGCCTGATCTCCTCGGTATCCAGGCTGCAGTAGGTCATGCGGACCTGGACAGCCTCCAGGCCCCGCTCCAGGCCCAGCATATAGGCGTAGCAGAAGGCCTGGGCCGTGTGGACCGGTTCAGGCTCCCGGATGCCGGAAAGCTTCCTGTAGGTCGTCTTGATCTCATCGACCGTCCAGATCATATCCGGAAGGACAAAGGCTTCCTCAGGGGAGGCCTCTTCCGTCTCCTCCCTTTCCAGAAGGTCGGCCAGTTCTACCTGTCCTCCCTTCTCATCCGGATGGGTCTCCCCGCAGTAGACGCCGTCCGCCCGTCCTTCCACGACGGTCCTGATGTCTTCAGGAAAGGAGCTGTCCGCCTCCAGCACATATTCGGTCCTGAGGGTGACCTCAGGCGCATAGGAGGCCCCCTGCCGCTTCTGGATCTTCCGGTGCATCCGGGCGCCCTCCAGCATGGCCTGGTCCGAGCTGCCGCCGCTCCTGTCATCCAGATCGCCCGAGCGAAGGAGGAACTCCACCAATGTTCGAACTGATATGCGAATTTCCGTACTCATAGGGGCATTATAGCACAGGCCGGGCGCTCTGGTAACACTTCCCCTTTTCGGACGTAAAGTTTGAAAAGCAAGGCTTGCGTTTTTTCCGTCACTCGGGGTAATATACATTATTGTATTGTTCAGACGGCCCTTTCCCGGCCGGCCAGAGGCCTTTTCCCGCCTCCGTGGCCCGGCCCGGGACAAAGAAAGGAGCGAACGCTATGGAAAACCTCATTATTCCGGCTCATTATGAATCGTCCCTGGACCTGCATGACACCCAGGTCGCCATTAAGATCGTAAAGGACTTCTTCCAGAGTCTTCTGGCAGAGCGCCTCAATCTTCTCAGGGTCTCCGCCCCTCTTTTTGTCGATCCCGCTTCCGGTCTCAACGATAACCTGAACGGCGTGGAAAGGCCCGTCTCCTTCGATATCCTGGAACAGGAAGGCAGGACCGGCGAAGTCGTCCACTCCCTGGCCAAATGGAAACGCTACGCCCTTAAAAAATACGGCTTTTCCGTCGGCGAAGGCCTCTACACCGATATGAGCGCCATCCGCCGGGACGAGACCACCGACAATATCCACTCCATCTACGTGGACCAGTGGGACTGGGAAAAGATCATCACCCATGAGGACAGGACCATGGAGACCCTCATGAACGTGGTCAGGATCGTTTACCGGGTCCTCCGGCAGACCGAGAAGTACATGAGCATCCGCTATGAGTACATCAAGGAATCCCTGCCCCACGACATCTACTTCATCACCACCAGGGAGCTCGAGCGGATGTTCCCCGACAGGACGCCCAAGGAAAGGGAATACATCATCACCAGAGGCAAGGGCGCCGTCTGCATCCTGCAGATCGGCGACAAGCTGGCGAACGGCCAGCCCCATGACGGCCGGGCCCCCGACTATGACGACTGGGCCCTCAACGCCGATATCCTGGTCTACTATCCGGTCCTGGATATCGCCCTGGAGCTGTCCTCCATGGGCATCCGGGTCGACGCCCGGTCCCTGGCCAGCCAGCTGAAGAAGGCAGGCTGTGAAGACAGGGCCGCCCTTCCCTTCCAGAAGGCCATCCTGAACGACGAGCTGCCCTTCACCATCGGCGGCGGCATCGGCCAGTCCAGGATCTGTATGTTCTTCCTCCGGAAGGCCCACATCGGCGAGGTCCAGTCCTCCCTGTGGCCGGAAGAGGTGGAAGAAGCGTGTGAAAAAGCAGGGATCAGACTCCTCTGATCAGCAGGGAGACAGGCAGCCGGGAGCCTCCGGCTGCCTGTCTCCCCTTCTTTTTTGCCGCTGACAGGAAGGATCCCGGATCGTATTTTTGACCTGTTATTGTATAATTGTATACACGCATCCTGTTATACTTTAATGGGATTTTTGGGTTTTTCGTGAATTATTATGCGAATCCCCTCAATTAATCCTTGTATTATGCGATTTACGGGGGTATAATGGCAAACATAAAAAAAGAGGAGGGGGTCCGGGATCCGCAGAACCAGGCCTCCAGCCCTCTGAAGCCAAGGTCATTTTGGCTCAAAGATTGTATACGATTATGCAAAACATGTCCATGTTTCCAAAAACGTATACAATCCGGCCGCAGATACCCATTCACCAGGCGGCAGAATTCCGGTCCTGTCCGGGTCCCCGCCCCAAGTTTAAGGAGGATCTAAAATGTCATACGTTGATGAAGTACTGGAAAGAGTCATTGCCCAGAACCCCGCGCAGCCCGAGTTCCATCAGGCAGTCAAGGAAGTCCTGGAAAGCCTTCGCGTCGTGATCGAGGCCAATGAGGAAAAATACAGGAAAGAGGCTCTGCTGGAGCGTCTGACCACCCCTGAGCGCGCCATTCTCTTCCGCGTACCCTGGGTAGATGACAAGGGCCAGGTCCAGGTCAACAACGGTTACCGCGTACAGTTCAACAGCGCGATCGGTCCCTACAAGGGCGGCCTGAGGCTCCATCCTTCCGTAAATCTGGGCATCATCAAGTTCCTGGGATTTGAACAGGTCTTCAAGAACAGCCTGACCAGCCTGCCCATCGGCGGCGGCAAGGGCGGCTCCGACTTCGATCCCAAGGGCAAATCCGACAGAGAAGTCATGGCATTCTGCCAGAGCTTCA
>CAMOUD010000127.1 GCA_946626215.1 uncultured Lachnospiraceae bacterium | reverse complement strand
TGTATTCCCCCTGCTTTCTGCCCGGGATCAGATCCCTCGGGTCCCCTGTAGTGGAGACAGAGCATGGTCAGATCGTCGAACTGCTCCTCTTCCTGGACAAAATCGTCCACGTCCTGCCGGACCCTCCGCAGGAGCTCTTCGGGAGAAGACTCCCTGTCCCTGTTGAGGGAAAGGACCAGGCGGTTGAGGCCGAACATCTCTTTTCCGGCGTTCATGGCCTCCGCCACGCCGTCCGTATAAAGGAAGAGGGTGGATCCGGGCTCAAGGGTCATTTCGTATTCGCGGTAGCGCATGCTCTCCATGCCTCCCACTACCAAGCCGTGGTGGTCCTTGAAGACCTTGAAGGCAGCCCCGCCCTGCTTGAGGACCGGGTACTCATGGCCGGCGTTGGCAGCCGTGAGCCGTCCGGTGGACAGCTCCAGGATCCCGATCCAGACCGTCACGAACATCTCTTCCTTGTTGGTCAGGCAGATGATGTCGTTGGTCTTCTCCAGGACCTCCGCCGGAGAGGAGCCCATGGCGGCGTAGTTGCCCAGGATGATCATGGAAGCCATCATGAAGAGGGCGGCCGGGATCCCCTTGCCGGATACGTCGGCGATATAGAGGCAGAGATGATCGTCGTCGATCAGGAAATAGTTATAGAAGTCGCCCCCGACGGTCCGGGCCGGCGTCATGGAGGCGTAGATATCAAAATCCTGACGGTCCGGGAAGGCAGGGAAGGTGTCCGGCAGGACATCCTTCTGGATCCTCGCCGCCAGGGAAAGCTCGGTGCTGATCCTTTCCTTTTCGGCCGTGATCCGGGTCAGGTCCCCGACATAGCTTTCGATCTCCTCCTCCATCTTGTCGATGGAGCTGGCCAGTATGCCGATCTCATCCGTATTACGGATGATGTCCGTCAGCCTTGTCCCGGTCTTGGCTCCCTCCGCCGCGTACCGGCCGGCCTCCCGGGTGATGGTCCGGATAGGCTGGATCAGGAGCCGTTCATGGAAGAGGCCCTGGACCAGGAGGGCAAGGGCGCCGACAATGAGGGTCAGGATGGAGACCCGGAGGACATAGCCCATGCGGAGGTCCGTCAGGGCATCCATCTGCCGCTGGACGCAGAGAATGGCCTTTGTCTCCCCGTCATCTGTCTTCAGGGGGATCATGCAGGTGATATGGGGGTCCGTTTCAATATAGCCCTTGTCCCGGATCACAAGCTCCCTGTCCGACTTCCCCTCATAGAGGGCCCTGTATTTGCCCTTATACTCATCGTTGGTGGTCTCCCTGACATAGCCGAAGTCATAAAGGGTATAGTCATACTCCCGGTTGACGGTGGAGAAGACAAAGGTGATGTGGGCGTAGTCCGTCAGGTCAGGCACGATGACGTAGACGAAGGTGGCGCCCGTCAGGTTGCAGAGCCTGTCCAGCCTTCGGAGGATGGTCTGATACTGCTCCGTCTCTCCCCCGCTCGCCATATAGTCGCCGATCAGGTCCCCGTCCACCCAGAGGGCCGCCGAATGGGCGGTATGGAAGGCCTCCTCCTCATACTGGGCCAGGAGGGCGTCCGTAAAGGACTTGTAGCCGATGGCACAGGTCATGACCGAAAAAAGGATCAGGCCAATGGCGATGCCCAGCATGTTCTTTCTTGAAATACTGCTTCTGATTGCTTTCATTCCACTGTCTCCGAAAGGATCGGCCGATAACGAAAAAAGCGCCTGCAGGAGCATCTCCTGCAGGCTTTATTATACCATATGAGGGCCGAAAGATGGTCAAAGCCTTCAGGTCCCGCTGCCCGTCAGAAGGCTCCGCATCCGGTGGGTCTCCAGGTCTGCCAGCCTGGTGGGGATGGGGACCCGGCTGTCCGGGGAAAGCATCCGCTCCGTCACGGCCAGGCAGGAAGGCAGGTCGATCCCTTTGCCGGGGGAAATGAAGATGGGCTTAACGCCCTGCCGGCTCCTGTAGGCGGCCCCGCGCACGGTCCCGTCCACCGCGATCTCCGTGAAGGCTCCCTTCCGGTCCTCCGGCATGTCATAGTCCGTTCCGGAGCAGCGGTAATAGGTCTTGGCAATTCCCATGGTGGGCACAGGCAGAAAGAAGCCGGCCTGGGAGGCGATGCCCATCTGCCTCTCATGGAGACAGCCGTTGCCGTCAAAGACATAGAGGTCAGGCTCCAGGGTCAGGTCCGCCGCCGTGTCCAGGACAAGGGGCAGTTCCCGGAAGGACAGAAGGCCCGGGATATAGGGGACCCGGATCACGCCGTCCCGGCTGACGGTCTCCCGGACCCTGCCGGTCCCGGTCTCAATGACCACGATGCAGCAGACGGCCCGCTCTTCCCCGTCCTCCTTCCAGTAGGCCAGGTCTACGCCTGCCGCCAGATGAAAGTCCTCCGGATCCCGGGGACTGTGGGTAAGGCTCCCCGAAAGCTCTGTCTGGATCCGGATCATCTCCTCCTCAGTCAGGCCCTGCGCGTGCACATCATAAGGTCCTTTCAGAACAAGTGCCATAAATTGTGTATCCTCTCTTCTCCTTACAGGCGCATCTGGTCCAAGTCCACGTCGTAGACATGCCCGTCGGCCGCGTCCATGAGCCACCTGGCCATGGTGTGGCCGCTCAGGGTCCTGGCGTAGAACTGGCGCTTCCGGACCGCCGTGTGGATGGTCCCGCCCCCCGCGGCGATGGGGTTGAACCAGTTGTAGACAAAAATCCCGAAATCCGGGTCCAGTTCCTTGATCTGCCTGAGCATGACCCGCATCTGCTTGAAGTAGGTCCTCTGCAGCTCATAGCCTGTGGTGTACTGCCGGTACTTCATGTCGCTGTAAAAGGCGCTCAGGAGGTAATCCCTGGTGGAGCCGGCATAGAGGCAGCGGAAGCGGCCGGGATTCCTCTTATAGAGGCCCTTGTACCACTCCAGGGTCAGGTTCCTGCCGCGGACGTCCTTCCAGGCATGGTCCGGGGCCAGCCAGATATCCCGGAGGGTATGGCGCCAGTGGGGGCTCAGGAGCTGGGCGGAATCCGACAGCAGGGTGATGTCCCGGCAGTCCGGATAGAATTCGTCCGCGATCTCCTCGGCCAGAGCCGGCACGGCAAAGGCGCCGGCGCTCTCACCGGCGATCAGGAGCCTCTCTGCCCGGGAAAAGAGGTCCCCGCAGACCTTCATGGCCAGGCGGAAGTTCCTGTGGCCGTGGAAGTGCAGGACTTCTTCCTTCCCCTCCTCGGAAAGGTAGGCAAAATCATTGCTGCCCAGGTGCATGTCGCCCGTGGAATAGGGAATGACAAGGAAGTTCCAGTCGTCAAAGGGATTCTTTCTGTCCCTGGTAGTGGTGATGCCCGCGTCGATATTCATGATCTGAGTGAAGGGCCGCAGGTTGTTCCAGTAGTAGTTGGGGAGCCAGGCCACGGTCTTCCCCCCGGTCACGGGCCTTGCGGCGGTATAGGTATTCCAGGCGATGCCGCCCCCGGACAGAAAGATGACCAGCTGGTCCGTATTTCCCTTTCTGGCGTAGATATGATATTCAGACCCGTCTCCCGACAGTCCCCCCTCCAGTACCTTCTTGTACCAGGTCCGCTCTTCCATATCGGCAGGAGCCGGCAGGGGCGGCGGTTCCAGGCCCGCGGCTTCGATCCCGTGCCCGATGGCGTTCTCTACAAAGTCGCCCAGATGGAGGGCGGCCCTGAGTCCCGGTCTCAGAGACTCTGCTTTTTTTTCATGTTCCAAGGCGGATTCCTCCATCCGTCGCGCGCTCTTCCCCCTGACCGTCCTTATGATAAACAGACGGCAGGAGGCTCTGACAAAGGGGACTGATTTCTACATGTTGAAAAGCTTTTCCAGGGCGGTCCGAAGGTCCCGGAAGCGGAAAATGACCATGCCCGCGGTCAGGACCAGCATCAGGGCCATGCAGATGACGGCCGGGACCGGTCTGGGGTTGAGGCCGGTCAGGACAGGGACGATCTGGAGCAGGGACAGAAGGATATCCGTGGCCAGATAGACCAGGAATTCATTCAGGTAAAGGCCCTGTCCGACTCCGAGCAGGACGGCGACAAGGACCAGGACAGGAAAACAGGCGGGCAGGACGAAGGAAAGGGCCCAGCCTCCTCCCTTTGTCAGGTAATCGATGACCAGGCAGATGAGCATGCCCAGATAGATCTCTATGGTGACGGCCTTGATAATGTCGCCCCGGTAATACATGAAGGCCATGAAGTCGACCCAGACCAGGGTCCCGGCAGCGGCCAGAAGGGGAAGGATCTCTCTGGGACCTCCCGGAATCAGCAGGAGGGCGCCCAGCACGATCATGAAGGTGGCATAGGCAAAGCTTCCGATCCTGGTCATGAGGGTAAAGCTGACCCTTCTGGCAGGGATATCCGGAAATACATTGGGGATCGGTTCCCCCGACAGGCGGCCCTGGCAGAGGGGACAGCAGGTCTTGTGGCCTACGATCTTGACACAGCATTTCTTGCAGTAGTACATCTTCACACCTCCTCGTCTTCAAAGGCATCCGGAGAATTGAAGTCTGTGGTGGCAAGCTCCACCTCCATCCCCATTTCCGTCAGCTTCCGGAAAAAGTTCATCATGACCGTATGGTCCTTGAAGGCGGAAGCGACGCCGAAGCAGAGGGCGTCTCCGAAGGAGCTGATGGAGATCTGGGCGTCCGGGGCCGCCATAAAGCAGCTGAACTTGCTGATGTAGGGGACCAGGACCTCCGGCATGGTGATCCTGCCCACGTTGGAGACCGTGCCCGTGATCCCCTTCTGCATGCGGTCATTGGCCAGGGAAATGACCAGGTTCTTGAGCCAGATGGGAACGACCTTGACGGCCAGGTTGTGCTCCAGGGCCGCGTAGGAATTCATGGTCAGGGCCACCTGGTCTCCCTCCAGCTGCCGGCGGAAGGAATCGTTGACCACCCGGATGATGGACTGGAGGGTCCCGTCAAAATCAGCCGGATAATAGGCCACGTTGATGACTCCGAAGAAGTTCCGGGTCGTATCGGACTTGAAATAATTGCGGAGGTTGACAGGCACGCTCAGGACGATGGGGAGCCTTCTGTCCCGGACGGACATCTCCTGCATGATGGCCTCGATGTAAAGAGAAGTCGTAAAGACGGCCAGCGTGGCCCCGTGGGCCTTGGCCGCTGCCAGGAAGGCGCTGGTGGAGACGGTTCCCTCCAGGAGATGGCACTGCATGTTCTCGTCCCGTTCTCCCCGGATGTGGTAGGCCCTTTTGGGAGCTATCCGGCTTTCCCTGGGCTTTTCCTTCTCCTTCTTGTAGAACTTCTGGAAAGCGTCGTCATTCTTGCCCTGGACCGAGGACCGCCCTGTCTGGATCAGATCGTCGCTGATCTCATACTTGATCTTCAGATAGTTGGTCACGATGGCCTTCAGGAATTCAAAGGCCCCGGTCCCGTCTGTCAGGACATGGAACATCTCCAGATTGATCCGGTTCCTGTAATAGACCACCCGGTAGAGGAGGTTCCTCCTGCCTTCATGATAAATGGCGCTGCAGGGGGGCTTGTTCTCCTCGTGGATGATGGCCTCGGTCCTGGACTGCTCCAGGTAGTACCAGAAAAGGCCCTTTTTCAGGACGCTGGCAAAATAGGGAAAATCCGGGATCGTCTGGTCCAGGGCCCTCTGAAGGATCCAGTCCTCAATATCATCCGTCAGTTCACAGGTAATGCGGAAGACCCGGGTGTCCGCGGCCTTGGTGGTGGAAGGCACGATCTTGGCGGCGTTGTCGATCCTGTACCATTTTGAAGCGGTATCGGCCATAGCAGTATCCTCTCTGATATGTTTGAACACGCAAGAACAGGTAACGATACTGCCCTCAGGGAAGCGGCAGCATACGGCGGTATCCCCATTATATCGCAAAACTGCCGGCCTATGTCATCAGGCCGGCAGTTTTGTATATTTCTTTTCGTTTTTTTCATACCTTTCTCAGGAAAAGGCCCTCCTGTCTGACCAGGGCGTCCACCAGGTCCCATTCCTCCATGTCCCTGGCCAGGCCGTGGAGATCCACGGAGAATTCCCCGTTGACGCTGAGGTTGAAGCAGGGGCATTCCCCCGCCAGGATCTGGACCGAGGACACATCCTCCCGGATCACGCGGGCGGTCAGGTCCGCCAGTCCGGCAAGGGGCATGGACCGGAGATCGGTCTCCGCGGGCACCTCCTTCAGGACTCCCTCGTAGTCCCGGGGAAGCTCTGTCAGATAGACCTCACAGGGCAGATAGCAGAGGAGTTTTAAGAGGATCCGGACGATCTTGTCCGAGAATTCCTCCAGGTAACGGTCCCGCAGGACCTCCTCCAGCTCGAAGAAATCCTTCCCCTTCATCCGGCGGGGCAGATAATCAATGACCCAGACCTCTCCCAGGTCCTGCAGTTCCTCGATTCTGTCGATTCCGGCTTTCATGTGATCCTCCCTTCATTTAGTCCGGTCAGATATCCTGTCAGAGGAGTCCGTTCCTGTGCAGGAAGTCCCGGATGATGGTATTGACCCGGGCAGGCCGGTCGGTATTGGAGTTGTGGCCGGCACCCTCGATCCAGAAGATGGGCAGGCCTTCCTTCCGGGCCCATCTTCTGTTGTAGCTTTTGGCAGACCCTGCCTCGTCCCTGGTGCCGCAGATCAGGATGACCGGGCAGTCGATGGCGTAGGGCAGGTCCGCCTCCATGGCTTCGGCCAGCATGCCAAAGCCATGGCCCGAGAGCCGGCAGTATTCATCCCGGGAATAGGAATCCACAAAGGACCGCATAAGGGCCCGCCCGTAGGTCGTCTTTGAGCATCCGTCCACCCCCAGGTCCTTGAGCGTCTCCCAGGGAAAGGCCCGGAGCATGGGCTCCGTCCGTTTGAGGAGCCAGATCTCCGCCCCGGTCACGTACCGGCGCTTTAAGGGAGCCGAGTCGATGGATACGAAGGCCGCCGCCTCCCCCGGATACTTCTCCAGAAAGCACTGGCTCACATAGCCGCCCATGGACTGGCCGACCAGGACCGGTCTGGAGATCCCTTCTTTATCCAGGATCTCGCGGAGCCAGGCCGCCTTGTCCATGAGGGTAAAGTCCAGGGCAAAGGGCCTGGAGGCCCCGTGGCCCGGGGCGTCCCAGGTCAGGATATTGCAGGTCTTTCCAAAGGCCCTGACCTGCCTGTCAAATAGATGGTGGTCCGCCGTCAGGCCGGGCAGAAAGACCAGGCAGGGCCTGCCCGGCAGGACCTTGCTGACCCAGTAATGGATGACGCCGGACCCGGTCTCCAGCGTATGCTCGCTCTGTGTATGATTTGTCAGTGCATGATCGCTCACGGCTTTTCTCCTCCCTGCTCATATTATACGCTTCTTCCCTGAGGAAAGGAACAACGGCGGGAAGTCCTCGAGTAGGCCAGGGCGCTTAAGCCCCCTGGCCCCTCGTCAGAACCGTACGTGCGCTATTAACGCATACTGCTCCTCACTTAACAATCCTACATCACCGATAAAACAGACTTACTCGTATCTTCGGCTCAACCAAGGGGAATGTACGCAACATTCCATTAATGAAGCTGTCTATAATATAGCTTCCTCTCTGACTTCTGCGGTTCAGCCACTTGAATAACAGCCATTTTGTAGCATTCAGGAAGTCCTTGACTTCCCTCATGTT
>CAMOUD010000126.1 GCA_946626215.1 uncultured Lachnospiraceae bacterium | reverse complement strand
TCTCCCTCATCCGGGTCTCCCGAGCCGTCTCCTGAGGACATGATCGTTGCGTTCCCGTACCAGAAGCGGTGGTCATCCATGAAGAAGATCTCCTGAAGACGTTCGATTTCCTTCGGATCGAGATCCGCTCCCTTCAGGTAGCGGTAGATGTGCTCGGCAGTCAGATATTTGACCCTGGAACCGAGGCTCCTGAGCTCCCTTTGCTGGATGATGTCGCTGGGGAGGCCCAGGGTGGGAATGTCCAGCTCCCGGATGGCGTTCTCGACCGCTATGTCGCAGGCCAGGTTCCAGAGCTCCTTGTCCACGCCGGGGCCCACATAAAAATGCCGGAAGAGGCAGTGGAAAAGCATATGCAGGTAAAGCCTGGCGGGAAGCTTCGAATCCCTTTTATAGGACTCCAGAAGGAAGCGCGAATCGTAGCCGATGCTCCTTCCGTCCACCGCCACGTTCTCGAATCCCTCCAGGGGGATCCAGTTCAGCCTGCTGATGGCCGTATCCATGAACCGCAGGTGAATGACCAGGCTGTTCCTGGCCTGTCCCAGGATCTTCAGAGCCAGATCCTTTATCTTTTTCCGTTTTTCTTCATCCATCCGGCTTGCTCCTTTTCTAATTCTCCCGGATCCTCAGAAGGATCCCCCGTCCAGGGTCAGGTCCCCGGCTCCAAAGCCGCCTTCCTCCTCCCCGATGCAGGCAAGGACCATGGCTCTTATCTCCAGATCCTTTTTCAGCGCCTTTTTCTCCAGGAGTTCCCTGAGCACATCAAGGGGAAGCATCCTGCCCTGCAGAAGCCAGATCAGGAAGGGTCTTCCGGTCCACGTTCCGCTCCATCCGGGCATGCTCTTCTCCGCGAACATTCTGCCATGTTCCCTGATCACGGCCCGATAGGCCCCCAAAAAAGGGACGGTCTCCTCCATACCGGCCGTGTGGGCCCGGTAGAAGCCCATGCAGGCCTTTTCCACATCCGCTTCCGGCAGGTCCCCGGGATCTCCCAGATAGACCGGACAGGGGATCCGGGAAGCGGCCCGGGGATTCCGGCAAATGGCAGGAAGGCGCTCCAGGCAGCAGTCCCCGAGCCTGTCCAGGCTGTCCGGCAGCCTGACCAGGGACAGGCCGGTCTCGCAGACCGCCTCCTGTTCCAGGGTCCGGAGCCCTTCCGGAAGGATCAGCTCCTTCAATGCCTTGCATCTGTAAAATGCCCGGAAAGCGATCCTCCGGGTCCCGTCCGGGACCCGGTATGAGGCGTCCTTTTTCCCCGGCGGATAAGAGAGCAGCTTCTCTCCTGTCCAGTCAAAGAGGACACCGTCCCGGACCTGAAAGGCCCAGGTCCTGCCCTCCGGCCTGAAGGCAGTCAGAGACAGGCATTCGCTGAAGGCGCCCCGTCCGATCTCCATGACAGAATTGGGCAGGGTGACGGTAAAAACATCATAATTTCCCCGCAGGGCCGCCCTGTCAATGACCTTCACGCGGGAAGGGATGACCAGGTCGCCTCCCTGCTTCAGGTTCTCGAACAGGATCCCCTTAAGGATCACAAAGCCCTCGGGATCCCCCATTTTCTCACAGCCGGAAAAGGCGGAGCTTCCCAGCCGGACCCCTTTCGGGAGGGAGGGCCTTTCAAGAGACCCGCAGCAGAAGAAGGCCTCTTCGCCGATCGACCGGAGACTGGAAGGGAGGCGGACCTCCGTAAGCTCGGAGCAGCAGCTGAAGGCCGAGCTGCCTATGGCTGTCACGCCCTCCTCCAGGACCGCCCTCTTCAGGCCCGGACATTTGAAGAAAACTGCATCCTCCAGGACCCTGACCGATCCGGGGATCCGGATCTCCCTGAGAGAGCTGTGGGCAAAGGCCAGGGGACCGATCCGGGCAAGTCCCTCCGGAAGAGAGACCTCCTGCAGGTCCAGGCAGTCATAAAAAGCGCTCTTCCCGATCCAGGTCACGGACTCCGGAAGACTGACCCTGCGGAGGAGGTGATGGAACCGGAAGCACTTATCCCCGATCCCGACCGTGCCCTCCGGGACCGCAATTTCTTCTGCCGCGCCCCGGTACGTGACCAGGACACCGTCCCTGATCACCATCTCGTCATAGATGCCGTCCGGAATCATATCCTGAATCCTGCTCCTTTTCCTCAGACCTCGACCCTGACCCGGGCATAGGCCTCCTCTGTGACCCAGACGGCCACGTTCCTGCCCGCGGTCCCGAACAGGCCATAGCCCTCCTCATCAATGATCACAGGGTCGATGCACTTTTCCATGATGTCCATGAAGCGGGCGCCGGCGAACTTCTTTCCGATCAGCATCTTCTTGCTGCCGTCTCCTCCGTCGGACATGAGGACGGCCAGGCCTGACCAGGGATGTTCGTCGTCTCCTTCCCTTGTCCAGCCCACGATCTCGGGATCGTCAAAGTAGTCCCTCTGCTCTCCGTAGGCGTAGAGCTTCCGGATGGTGACCATCTTGACCAGGTTGAAGACAGGAGGCGTATTGTTGGCGGGGATCCCGTAATAATCCCCGTAAAAGACGGAGGGCAGGCCGTCCTTTCTGAGAAGGATGACCGCGTAGGCCAGGGGCTTGAACCATTCCCTGACAAAGGACTGGAGGGCCTGGCCGCCTTCGGTATCGTGGTTGTCCACGAAGGTCACCGCGTTGTCCGGATAGAGCTCCGTCAGGCTGCCGGACACCAGGTACCGCATGTCATAGGATCCTTCGGCGTTGCCGGCGTTGAAGAAGTTGTAATGGAGGGGAACGTCAAAAAGGGAGAGGGAGTAGTCTGTCACCTCCAGGTAGTGGAGGAGGGCAGACAGGTCCGCGCTCCAGTATTCCGCCACCGTAAAGAGGGAGCTTCCCGCGTGGGCCCGGAAATCCCGGAGCCAGTCCCGCATGAATTCAAAGGAGATATGCTTGACGGCGTCCAGCCTCAGGCCGTCCATGTGGATCTGGTCATAGTACCAGCGGCCCCACCTGGACAGCTCCTCCCGGACCTCCGGGTCGTCGGTATCCACATCCGCCCCCATGAGGTAGTCATAGTTGCCGAACTGGTGGTCCGTCTCCTCATTCCACTTCTTGCCGGCAAAGCGGAAGACCCCCTTGTCTCCCGTGGCCGCGTCAAAATCGGTTCCGTCAAAGTGGCGGGACCGCCATTTGAAATCCGAATAGGTATTGCCCCGGCCGGGGAAATCATAGGCGGTCCAGGCCTCGATCTCCCTTTCCTTGCCGATGACCTCGTTCCGGTTCTCCGGATTGACGGGCACGGCCCTGACCTTCTCGGTCCGGTCCGCCCCTACCCGGTGGTTCATGACAATGTCCGCCATGACCCAGATCCCCTTTTCCTGAAGGGTCCGGACCGCGGCCTTGTATTCTTCGGCCGTCCCGTACTTGGTCCGGATCGTCCCCTTCTGGTCAAATTCTCCCAGGTCATAGAGGTCGTAGACGCCGTAGCCCACGTCCGCCGAGGAAGACCCCTTATAGGCAGGGGGGAGCCAGACCGCTTTGATCCCGCTCTCCCTGATCCGGTCCGCCTGGGCCATGCACCTCTGCCAGAAAAGGCCGTCATCGGGCAGGTACCATTCAAAGTACTGCATCATTGTCTGATTTTCCATCCGCACCTCATCCTTTCAGGGCCCGGGGAGCCGGGACTTTTTACTCGCCCACGCCGCCGCGGTCGAAGTCATCGCCGGACCGTACGCCCAGGCCGTTCTCATAGATGTAGTAGGTCTCATACTCATACTTTTCGGAGACATAGTGGATCTCATTCCCGTAGGAATCATATTCCGCATAGTTCTTATATGTCTTTGTCTCCATAGGTTCTTCTCTGGTGACTGTGGATCCCAGATACCGGCCCTCTTCGTCATACTCCCGGATATCTGTCTCGAGTATAGAAAGCTCTCCCAGGCTGTATGTGGCCTCCCGGTATGACAGGGTCTCTCCCTCCTCGGAATAGACCCATTCCTTTGTCTGGACGAGCCCGTCCTTATATCCCTTTTCATATCGGACCTGCCGGTCCTCCGCGTCGAACTCCTCCACGGTATAGATGCCCTGCTCGCTCTGGGTCCTGGTGGTCAGGGTATAGGATCCGTCTGCCCCGTAGCTGTATTCCCCGATATCTCCATAGGACCCGTCCTCATGGACCCGGGTGATGGTCAGGGGCCGCCCCTGGTCATCATAGGTATGCTCGACATGGCCGGCCGCTTCTCCGCTCTGATCTGTAACGTCCTCCCGGACCAGCCTGCCGGCTTCGTCATAGGTATTCTCCACATGGGAGGGATTGAAGGCGCCCACCGCGTCCCAGGACACAATATAGGTCCCGGTGGGATCATAGGTATAATCCTTCCCGTCGTTCAGGACTCCGTCCCTGTAATAGTAGTCCCGGATCTTGTTCCCCCATTCATCATAGGCATATTCATAGTAGGGAAGACCGTCCTCCGTGACAGAAATGACCCTGCCCTGGTCATCATAGGAGTATTCATAGATGTGTGTCGCGTAGGGGGAGCCGTCCTCAAAGCGCCAGGCCTCCACCATATGGAAGTCACTGAGCTTCTCCTCTTCCTCCGCGGTCCCCGCGTCTTCGTCTTCCGGGGCAGACTCTCCTGCCGCCGCGGTCTCTTCCACCGGGGCCTTCCCTTCCGCGGATCTTTCCGTGCCTTTCCCGGTCCCTCCGGTCCCGCGAAGGGCAATGACTGTCCCGATGCCGGCAGCGGCGGCCAGGGCAAGGCAGATCCCTCCGATCAGCAGAGGCCTGGGCAGGGAACGCTTCCCGGTCCCGGTCTCTTCCTTCCCGGCAGGCTCCTTCCCGGCTTCTCCTGAGGGCACAGGCCCCCCTGTTTTGCCGGGCGCGGGCTGGATCTTCTGCCCGCACCAGGGACAGAATTCAGATTTTTCCGGCAGTTCTCTGCCGCAGCCTGTACAGAACATACCTGCCTCCTGTTCTTGAAAGATCCGAACGGAAGATTGATACAGCATATCTATTTTACCATGAAGTCGTCACCTGCGGAAACAATCCTCTGGTATTTCGCCCGGAGACGCAGGCCCGAATACCGGAAAGTGGGGCTCCGGGCACCGGAAAACGGAAAAAGACCGGTACTCCGTACGGAAATACCAGTCCTTTTTCTCCTGTTATTCGTCTTCCCGGGCGGGGACCCGGATCAGGCCTGCGGGTCCTCCAGCCTCTTTTCGACCAGAGAGGCCGCCGTGCCGACAAAGTCATTGCACCTGCCGGAAAGCCTGCCGCGCAGGTCCGCGCAGTAAAGGGACCCGTAAAGGGCCAGGAAATCCCTGTCGAAGGATTCCGTGTCTGTATATCCCATCTCCCTCAGGACCTTCTCCGCCGCCAGTACGGCTCCGCACTTTCCGCCCTCTCCCCGGGGCCTGGGCGGCTCCGTATGGGCCCTGTTGACGCCCTCGAAGGTCTTGTAGACAGAAGCCGCGCAGTTCATGCGGCTCTTATGATAGGTCCGCGCTGTCTGTTCAAAATCCATAAATAGCTCCTTATCAATAGGGGCATCCGGACTCGCCCCTGTCCAGGACAAAGGTCATATCCGCCTGCTGGTCCGGGCAGAGCCCGGGCACGCCGGAGGTGACCGCGTAGAAGGAAGCTCCCTCCGTCCCATAGGAGGCGCTGCCCCTGTAGCCCAGGTCCGAAATGGACCCGTTCAGCAGGACCCGGACCGAATCAGCAGACGTCCAGGCCTCACTGTCCCAGGACCTGGCCCTGAAGTTGGAAAGCTCCATGGACCGGACCTCCCCGGCATAGCCGGTCAGGAAGTTCTCCAGAAAGCCTCCCACGCTCCGGATCCAGATGCCGGTCAGTCCGGTATCGAACTGGGCCATCCTGGTCCACCGTCCCTCCTGCAGGTCGCAGATCCAGACCTCCAGGGTCACACAGCCGCTGGAAGGAGACACCGACTGCTGGAGCAGGAACCGGTAGTCCCGGCCGGTCTCCCATTCATAGGGAAGGAGGCACTGGACAAAGGACCCTTCCGCGTTTCCGACATTCCCCTTGCCCTGTCCCTCCGGATAGGTGACCCGGGGCGTAAAGGCCGTCACATTCCCATTGGAATCCTGACAGAAGGTGGTCCAGACCGTCATGATGAAGATGCCGGACCCGTCCTCCAGACGCTGAAGGCCGCAGTAGCCTCCGGGCGTCCCCGTAAAATCATTATAGACCCTTTCATAGCGTCTTCCCAGGTCGGAGACATCCATCCACCAGTTCATGGGGCAGATATAGGTCCCCCGGGGGTCATGGTCCGCGTGCAGGTCCGTGCTGCACTCAATGATCCTGGACACTCCCGGATAGCTGGTATAGAAAGCCACGTAGGGCGACCGGAAGGATCCGGCCGCGGACCGGATCTGGTCCTCAGACGGCATCTGCATGTCATTCTCCCAATATCTGGCTTCATAGGACCCGGCGGCAGTCTCCGCAGGCGCTGCAACAGGCCTGATCCCATGGACCAGGACCAGAAAGGCGGCGGCAAGAAACAGGGCATTCTTCATCTGTCCTCCTCTTCCTCCGGAGGACTCTCAGCCGGCCCCTCCCGGTGTCAGACCTCCCGGATCTCAACAAGCTCGATTGTAAAATTCAGTTCCTTTCCTGCCATCTCGTGATTGGCGTCCAGGGTGATCATAGTGTCATCCTTAGCCGTCACCACCACAGGGAAGGGCTGGCCGTTTGAGCCTCTCAGGTAGACCTTCTGGCCTACGGTCAGGTCTTCGGAGCCGGGGAGCTGGGCGATCTCCAGGACCAGGATGGCTCTGGGATCGGGCTGCCCGTAGGCTTCCTCGGGCATCAGGTGGACCTGGACGGTTTCTCCCACTTTCATCCCTGCCACGGCCTGGTCAAAGCCCCGGATCATCATGCCGGCGCCGCAGAGGAACTCCAGGGGCTCGCCCCTGTCATAGGAGGAGTCGAACTGGGTCCCGTCGTTGAGGGTGCCGCGATAGTGGACACGGACGGTCTTGCCGACGTTGGGTCCCTCGATCATGACTCTGCCGGGGCAGCCGCCGCAGCCTCCTTCGCTTCCGGGGCATCCGCCCTCCTCGCTGCCATGGCAGCCGCCCTCTTCCGAGCCGCAGGCATGGTCCTCGCCGTGGTGATGGTCACAGTTGGCGCCGGTATTCACCAGGTCGCCCCTGAGGTAGGCGGCCACCGCCTCGTCCGCGTCTCCGGACGCGCCTGCGCAGAGCTCGATCCCCTGCTGGGCAAGGGCATTCTGGGCGCCTGCCCCGATGCCGCCGCAGATCAGGACATCGATGGACCTGCCTGCCAGCAGGGCCGCCAGGGCCCCGTGGCCCTGTCCTTCGGATCCGATGATCTCAGAGGAAAGGACCTTTCCGTCCTCGACCTCATAGACCTTGAAGGTTTCTGTATGTCCGAAATGCTGGAATACCTGGCCGTTGTCATAGGTAACTGCGATTCTCATTTTCTTGTATCTCCTTTTCATTATATCCTTTGTCTGCCCGGCGCCTGTAAGGGGAGAAAAAACACTCCGAAGGGCCTGCCTGAGGCTCCCCGGATCTTCCCGGCCCCCTGAGGGACCGCTCTCCCGGACGGGCGCAGAGCAGTCTGATTATATCCCATCTGCGCATGGAAAGCAAAAGACTTATGTTCCGG
>CAMOUD010000125.1 GCA_946626215.1 uncultured Lachnospiraceae bacterium | reverse complement strand
TTGGATATGTGGTATCATGAAGGAAGCAGGAAAACAGGGCTCTGAAAGGGGCCGGAGGGAGATGGCAGCATGGACGCGTACAAGGTGCTGATGGTGGATGACGAAGCGGAAGTCATCGACATGATCGTAAGAAAACTGGACTGGGAGGAGATGGGCTTTTTGGTCTGCGGCCATGCCCGCAACGGCGTGGAAGCTCTGGAGATGGCAGAGGAGTACCAGCCGGACGTGGTCATGACGGATATCCGCATGCCCTACATGGACGGGCTCCGGCTCTGCCGGGAGCTCCGGAACCTCTATCCGGACATCCGGCTCATCATCTTTTCCGGATTCGATGATTTTGAATACGCCAAGGAAGCCATCCGGCTGGAGGCGGAGGAATACCTCTTAAAGCCCATTGACGCGGCCGAGGTCCGGAAGGTCTTTGAAAGGGTCCGGGAACGCCTGGACAAGGCCTCCCGGGAGCGGAAAGACATCCGCCGTCTGGAGGAGCATTACAGGAAGAGCCTCCCCTTCCTCAGGGAGAATTTCTATATCTCTCTGACAGAGGGAGAGATTCCTGAGGATAAGATCCAGGAATACATGGAGGACTATCAGGTCAGCCTGCCCGGCCCCTGGTACGTGGTGGCCGTGATCCATGTGGGGTCGGCCCTGCCGGACGGCATGTCCGCCAGGCTCCTCCATCTTTCTGTCCGGCAGCTGGCAGAGGAATGGGCCCAGGAGACCCTGAGGAGCCAAGTCTTTGCCTTCCGGGGCAACCTGGCCGTCATTTCCCAGCTGGACAGGCCGGAGGATGTCTCCCGTTATACTGACCGCTGCGACCGTTTCTGCCGTCTGGCAAGGAGGGCCGTCCAGGCCCTGGTCACGGTGGGCGTAGGCCGTCCCTGCAGGTCCCTCAGGGATATTCCCACTTCCTATGAGGGCGCCAGGGAGGCGGTCTCCTACAGGGTCCTGTACGGCGCCGGGTCCGCCATCAGCATCATGGAGCTGGAGCCCTCCTCCAGCAGCCTGCCCGCGGAAGCCGGCCAGCGCATGAACGAGGTGATCAAGCAGATCAAAATGGGCAACCGGGAGAGCCTGTCCAGGGCCATAGAGGCCTACATGGGCATGATCCGGGAAGCGGACCTTTCCCCCGGCCACTTCCGGCTCCTGGTCATGGAACTGGCCACCGCCATGTATCATCTGGCGGATTCCGCGTCCGCGTCCGATTTAGGAGAACCGGTGGACAAGCTGGTCACCGGCGTCATGGCAGTGGAATCCGACGGCCAGCTGGAGGAATGGCTGGTCCGCAGCTGCACCCGTCTCCAGGACCTGTTCCTGGAGGGGCGTACCAGCAAGACCCGGTCCTTTGTCCGGCAGGCCGAGGACTATATGGAAGAGAATTATTCCGATCCCGGCCTGACCCTGGAGAGCCTCTGTGCCTATCTGGGCGTTTCCGCCGCCTATTTTTCCACGGTCTTTAAAAAGGAGACCGGCAAGACCTTTGTGACCTATCTGACAGATCTTCGGATGCGGGAGGCCCGCCGCATGCTGGAGGAAGGGGATGAAAAGACCTATATCATCGCCGAGCGGTGCGGATATGAGGACCCCAACTATTTCAGCTATGTATTCCGGAAGCAGTTCGGTCTGTCACCCTCCAAATTCAGGAAATCTCTCCATGGATAAAAGAATCATCCGCCTCAGGGACCGGCTGTACGAAGCCGCAGGCATCCAGACGGCCATCGCCGTTTCCTTCACCCTCATTTTTTCCCTGGTCATTGTCCTCCTGTCCCTGGTCCTTTACAGCCAGTTCTCGGCCAGGAGCCGGGGCATGAATATCGACTCTACGGAACGGTTCCTGAACCAGACCAGGACCTCGCTGGAGGACTATCTGCGGTCCATGCGGCGGTTTTCCGACGCCATGTATTATACGTCCATCAAGAACAGCGACCTGGATGAAAGCGGCCTCTACAGCGAGCTCAACCTGATGTATGAGGCCAACAAGGACGACCTGATCTCCTTCGCGATCTTTTCCGATGACGGGACCCTGATTTCCGCGGTCCCCGTCTCTGTCAGGAAGGAAGGGGCGGACCCTTCCTCCCAGGAATGGTTCCAGGCAGCCATGGAGGAAGTGGAGAACCTCCACTTCTCCGTGCCCCATGTCCAGAATCTTTTTGAGGAGACCGCCGGCCAGTATCACTGGGTCATCTCCCTGAGCCGGAGCATCCAGCTGACCCGGGGCGGCGTACCGGGCATGGGCGTCCTCCTGGTCGACATGAATTTCAGCCGGATCGCCCAGATGCTTGCCAGGGCCAATGAGGATTCCTCCTATCAGTACATCTATCTCTGCGACAGGGACGGCAGCATCATCTACCATCCCCGCCAGCGTCTGATCGAGGAGGGCCTGTTCCGGGAGGACGCCCTGGCGGCAGCCTCCCGGCCCGACGGGACCTATGAGAATATCGGCAGCGGCCAGGGCCAGATCACTGTGGTCAAGACGGTCTCCTACACCGGCTGGAAGCTCATTTCCGTGATTCCGGAGGCCGGCTGGCAGCTGGGCATGGGCAGGTTCCGCTACCTGGTCATCCTTCTGATCTCCCTGACCCTGATCGGCGTCATCGGGATCACCCAGCTGGTCTCCAGACAGATCTCCCGGCCTCTGCTCCAGCTCAATGAATCCGTACGGGACCTGGAGAGCGGCAACCTGTATCCGGAGATCTATATCGGCGGGTCCAGAGAGGTCCGCCATCTGGGCCAGACCGTGGAGGCCTCTGTCAGGCGGATCCGGGCCCTCATGCAGGACCTGGTGGTCCAGCAGGAACTGAAGAGGCAGAGCGAACTGGACGCCCTCCAGTCCCAGATCAACCCCCATTTCCTGTATAACACGCTGGATTCCGTGGTCTGGATGATCGAGGGCGGTCATGACCAGGAAGCGGTCCGGATGATCGGAGACCTGGCCTCCCTCCTTCGGATCTCCATCAGCCAGGGCAGGACCATCATCCCGGTGGCGGATGAGATCCGGCACGCCAGGGCCTATATGGAGATCCAGAAGATCCGTTACCGCAACACCTTCGAGGTGGACTTTGAGGTCTCGCCGGAGGTGGAGTCCATGGCGACGGTCAAGCTCATCATCCAGCCCATCCTGGAAAACGCCATCTATTACGGAGTCCGGGAAATGGACGGGGAAGGCGAGATCCGGGTCAGGGCCTATCTGGAGGGAGGAGATGTCTGGATCGACGTGGAAGACAACGGCATCGGCATCCCTGAAGACCAGGCAAAACGGCTGCTGACAGAGAGGAGCCGGGAACTGGTGCATGGCAACGGAGTAGGGCTGCTGAATGTCCACTCCAGGATCCGGCTCCGGTTCGGCCAGGACTATGGACTGGTGATCGAGAGCGAGCCCGATGAAGGGACCAGGGTCAGGATCCACCTGCCCGCGATCCCTTACAGAGAGACTCTGGAGGCGGAGCTGTCCTCAGGAGCCGGAAAGGAGGGGGCGGATGGAGAACAGGGATAACATCTATCTGATCCCTCTGGCGGTCATCCTGATCCTTCTGGCAGTCTGGTCCGCTACGGAATTCTTTGAACTGACCCAGTCCGACCACAGGCCTGTGATCGCGGTCCTGGTGGAGGATTCGGAATCCGGCCGCTGGACCCAGCTTCGGCTGGGCCTGGAGCAGGCCCAGCAGGACTATAACTTGCGGATCCGGTTCGTGCAGACGGGCCGCTATGAAAGCGTGGAGGACCAGCTGGTCCAGGCCGGCGCTGCCGCCAAGGAAGGCGCGGACGGCATCTTTCTGATCCCGGTGGGCAGCGAAGGGACCCAGGAGGGCCTGTCGGACCTGGCCTTTTCCCGGATGGTCGTCCTGGGGGAAACGGACGCCGTCAAGGACACCTCGGAGGGCAACAGGATCGCTGTCGCCTGTCCGGACAACCGGGCCATGGGGGCAGACCTGGTCCGGATGGCCCTGCGGGAAGAAGGAAAGACGCCCCGCACGGCGGGCATCCTGTCCGGCAACCAGGACCAGGCGGGCCTTCGGGACAGGCTGGAAGGGGCCAGGGACTTTCTGGAGGCCCAGGGGGTCTCTGTCATCTGGGACCGTCCCAGAAGCGGTTCCCTGGCGGATGAGCTGAATGGCCTGGAAGAGCCGGATATGATCCTGGCCCTGGAAGATGAGGCGCTTCTGGCAGCGGCGGACTGGAAACAGGCGGCAGGCGCCGGGACGGGCCTGTACGGGATCGGCTGCTCGAATACCCTGGCCTGGCTCCTGGACAGGGGCATCATCGGGGGCGTGATCGTACCGGACGAATTCGGGATGGGATACAGGAGCGCCGCCATGATCGCGGACAGGCTGGAGATCCGGAGCGTGCCGCTCCAGGACATTACCCTTTCCTATACAGAGGTGACGCCCGCGAATATGTATGAAGAGAGCATTGAGAGGCTCCTCTTCCCGGAGATCGAATAAGGAAGAGGGAAGAGCGGAAGAGGGAACAGGATATGAGAGGAAAACGGCATGGAAGGCTCCGGAGGGCAGGGGCCCTGCTGCTGGCAGGAGGCCTGGCCCTGGCAGGGTCGGGCTGCGGGCAGGGAGCCCCGGCAGCCAGGTCCGAGATCCGGATCGGAGTCTGCATCTATGATGAATACGACACCTTTATCAACAGGCTGATGAAGCGGTTCAGTCAGGACGTGACGGAATGGAATGAAGGAGGCGGGACCCGGGTATCCATTACCACCGGCAACGCGGCTGCCAGCCAGACCACCCAGAACGAGCAGGTCAAGTCCATGATCCAGGAGGAATGCGATGTGATCTGCGTCAATCTGGTGGACCGGACGGACCCCTCCATCATCATCGACGCCGCCAGGGAGGCGGATATTCCCATCATCTTTTTCAACCGTGAGCTGGTGGAGGAGGACCTGGAACGCTGGGACCGCCTCTATTACGTGGGGGCGGACGCCTTCCAGTCCGGCATGATCCAGGGCCTGGAGGTGGTGGACCTCTATGAGTCCGAGCCCCGGACGGACCTGAACGGGGACGGGATCCTCCAGTATGTCATGCTGGAGGGGGAGGCCGGCCATCAGGATTCCATTGTCCGGACGGAATACTCGGTCAATACCATCCTGAACGCCGGGATCCCCATGGAGAAGCTGGAGTCCTCCATAGCCAACTGGAACAGGGCCCAGGCCCAGACCCGGATGTCCCACATGCTCGACCTCTATGAAGACAGGATCGAGCTGGTCCTGGCCAACAATGACGATATGGCCCTGGGCGCCATCGATGAATACAAGGCCCGGGAGATCCCCCGGGACAAATGGCCCCTGATCCTGGGCATCGACGGGACGGACGTGGGCCTGGAGGCCCTTCAGAAAGGCGAACTGAGCGGGACGGTCTACAATGACAAGGAGGGCCAGGCGGACGCCATGCTGGACCTCTGCATCCGGCTGGCCCTGGGAGAGAGCCTGGAGGACCTCCCCCTGAAGGACAACAAATATATCCGTCTGGAGTACGAGGCAGTGACCCGGGAGAACGTGGAAGACTTCCTGGAGAGAGCGGCGGAATGACAGAAAAAGGAAGGAGCCGCGCGGAAAGGAAGACCGTCACATGCTTCGTTCTTTGTTAATTGCGTCATAAATCAGCGGATGATATGATAGAAACAGGTAATAATCCACAAAAAAACAGACAGGACGGATAGGTATGGACGCACAGAAATTTTACGATGGAACCTGTTTTGACGCTTATAATTATTTCGGTGCCCACCCGGTGGAGAAGGGAAAGGGGATCGTCTTCAGGACCTTTGCCCTGAACGCGGACCAGGTATCCCTGATCGGAGAATTCTCCGACTGGAAGGAGATGCCCATGGCGACCCCTTCCCGGACCGGCTTCTGGGAGCTGACGGTCCCCGAGGCCAAAGTCGGACAGATGTATAAATATGTCATCTATTCGAAGCTCGGCCGGATCGAGCACTGCGATCCCTATGGCTTCGGCATGGAGCTGAGGCCCGGCTGGGCCTCCATCGTCCGGGACCTCTATGATTACCAGTTCACGGACGAGGCCTGGATGAAGAAGAGGACCCTGAACTTTGACCGGCCCCTCAACATTTATGAGATCCATCTGGGCTCCTGGAAGCGCAATGAGGACGATCCCAACGGCTGGTACCATTACCTGGATATCGTGGACGACCTGATCGAATACGTGAAGGCCTATCACTATACCCACATCGAGATCATGCCCCTGTCCGAGCATCCCTTTGACGGCAGCTGGGGCTACCAGAATACGGGCTTTTTTGCCCCCACCGCCCGCTACGGGGAGGCGGCGGAGCTCAAGGAATTCGTGGACCGGCTCCACAATGCCGGGATCGGGGCGATCATCGACTTTGTCCCGGCCCACTTCGCCACGGACTATTACGCGCTTAAGGAATATGACGGGACCCACCTCTACGAGTATCCGGCCTCCGATGTGACGGCCAGTGAATGGGGAAGCTATAACTTCATCTTTGCCCGCCGGGAGGTGGCCAGCTTCATGCAGTCGGCCGCCAACTACTGGCTGAGCGAGTACCACTTCGACGGCCTCCGGTTCGACGCCGTCTCCCGCCTGATCTACTGGATGGGCAATGAGAGCAGGGGAGAGAATCCCACCTCCATAGACTTCCTCAAGATCATGAATGAGGGGCTCCACAAGCTCCATCCCACCGCCATGCTGATCGCGGAGGACTCCACCTCCTATCCCGGAGGGACCAGGCCTGCCTGGGCAGGAGGACTGGGCTTTGACTATAAGTGGGACCTGGGCTGGATGAACGATACCCTGGACTACTTCATGAAGCAGTCCTTTGAAAGAAGGGACGTGCCCCAGAAGCTGACCTTCTCCATGTTCTATTTCTACAACGAGAAATATCTGCTTCCCTTCTCCCATGACGAGGTGGTGCACGGGAAGAAGACCATCATTGACAAGATCTTCGGCGATTACGAGACCAAGTTCCCCCAGGCCAGGTCCCTTTACCTCTACATGTTCATGCATCCGGGCAAGAAGCTGAACTTCATGGGCAATGAGATCGCCATGTTCCGGGAATGGGATGAGACCAAGGAGCCGGATTACTTCCTGCTCAAGTATCCCAACCATGATTCCTTCCATGTCTATATGGCGGAGCTGAACAGGCAGTATCTGGAGAATCCCGCCTTCTATGAGCTGGACTACGAGGACAAGGGCTTCAAGTGGATCACCATGAACGAGGAAGGGTCCAACGTCTTCGGGATCCAGCGGTTCGGCAGGGATCCCAACAGGAGCCTGGCGGCCATTTTCAACTTCTCAGACGCGCCCAGGACCTACTGGTTCCATCCGGAAAAGGATTCCACGGTCCTGCCGGTTCTCCATACGGACTGGGAACGGTTCGGCGGAAGGACAAAGGAGAAGGCGGAGACCGGCCTTGCCCTTGCCAGGGACGGCTTCAGGATCGAGCTTCCTCCCTTTGCTTCCGTCCTCATGCAGGTGGAGACCCTTGCCAAAAAAGGTGAAAAAAGAAAAAAGAAGGCGGCTGCTGACTGAGACAGCACGAAAGCCGGCCTTCCCCGGAACCGGAAGTCCCGGACAAAAAAACAGCGGCAGGCCGGAAATGAGAGCGCTCATTTCCGGCCT
>CAMOUD010000124.1 GCA_946626215.1 uncultured Lachnospiraceae bacterium | reverse complement strand
TATAGTCCACCAGATACATGGGCTTTCCGAAGGGCTCTTCCCGGATGAGGAAGATGTACGCAAGAACATTGCCCGCGTCAAAGCTCTCAGCCTTGTCCGTTCCCCCCTCATCCACCAGTGCAAGGCCTTCGTATTCTCCCTTCTCATACATCTTCCGGATGTAGGAAAGGGGCCTTCTTTCCAGAGGAGGAAAGTCCTTTTCCAGTCTTGTCTTATAGAGGACCCCGATCTGGTCCAGGGTCAGTTCCCGCAGCTTCATGACCTGCCTCCGATCCTTTCAGTCTGACTGTCCTTATCATACCACAGGAGCCGGCCCCGCGTCTTTACAGCCGGACGCTCCGGGCTCTGCGAGCGGGGGACAGGGATAAAGAACAGACCGGAAAAGGCCGCCATCCGCCGGGGCATTTCTGCCCGCGGCCGGATGACGGCCTTCCCTGTCTTCTGATTTGTGTTTGAGCCCGCAGACTCCCGGAAACTTCTGATGGTCTGACGGCCTCTTCCTGCTCACGCCGGGCGGCCAGGGATCATTCCATCTCTTCCTCAGTATCCATCGCCGGGTCCGCTTCTGCCGCTTCCCCGCCCTTTCTGTTCTTGACCCAGCAGTGCAAGGCGGGCGCCTGGGGGATCTCCTCTCCCTTCATGACGGCCCTGATGACTCTTCTGTGTACAAAAAGCATGCACGCGGTAAAGATGCCAAGGATCACGGCAAAGATGCCGGATTTCTTCATGATGACCTCCCTGTGGGCTCCCTGTCCCGCCCTCTCGTTCGTCTGCCTCTCAGCAGGTCTCTGACATCTGGTTGCGTGTAATTTTATTTTGTAAAATCATTCTGCCGCGGGATCCTGTTCCTGTCAAGCGGGACGGAGGGGAGCGGCCGTCAGAAGTACCGGACCAGGATCATGTCGGCCCGTCTGCCCATGTCTGCCAGCTGCGGATCGGGGGTCCCCCTGCCCAGGTCCCTGACGCGCCGGAACATGGCCTCCGCCTTCCGGCGGTCGCGCATGTAGTTCATGTAGAAGACTCCCATGTTGAAGCAGTGGAGGGCCAGGTCCCGGAAGGCCTGGAGGGTCCCGGTCTCCCGGGCCAGCCTCTCCCGGATGTCATAGCATTTCTCATAAAAGCCCCGGGCGCTGTCCAGGTCCCCCTGGGAGAGGGCCATATAAGCCAGCCTTTCATAGCTGCAGGACAGGTCCCTCCTGGCTTCCGGCGTCCCTGTTTCCTCTGCCAGGGCCTCCCGGAGGGGAAGCGACTTCTCGTAGCATCCTCTCGCGCCTGCCTGGTCCCCGCCCTTCAGGGCCAGATCTCCCAGCCTCTCATGGATGATGGACAGGTCCCGGCGGGCCTTTCGCGTTCCGGTCTCCGCGGCCAGGGCCTCCCGGATGGCAAGGCAGGTCCCGTACCAGGTCCTGGCCCCGGCCAGGTCTCCCCGGGCCTGGGCAAGATCTCCCAGCATATTGCAGGTGACCGACGTTTCCCGGCGGGTCCGCGGCGTTCCGGTCTCCGCGGCCAGGTCCCGGATGATGGACAGCCCCTTCTCATAGTATTCCCGGGCCCCGTCCAGGTCGCCCTGCTCACGCGCCGTATTCCCCAGCCTGACCAGGCAGTCCCACAGGTCCTGGCGGGACCGGACCGTGACGCTCTCAGAAAAGAGCTGGTCCCGGATGGCAAGGCCCTTCTCAAACCATGTCTTCGCCAGGCCGGAGTCCCCCCGCTCGAAGGCAAGGTCCCCGAGCTTGAGAAAGCCGGAGGACAGGTCCCGGCGGGCCTCCATGGTCCCGGTCTCAGCAGCCAGCCGCCTGCTGACGGACAGGGCCTTCTCATACCATCCCCGGGCCCCGTCCAGGTCCCGAAGGTCAAGGGCAATGTCTCCCAGCCTGCTGCAGCTGATCTCCAGGCCCCTGAGCAGGTCTGCCGTCCCGGTCTCAGAGACCAGGTCTTCGTGGATGGCAAGTCCCTTCTCATACCATTCCCTGGCCCCGAGCAGGTCTCCCAGGGCCCTGGCCGTATCTCCCAGTCTTTCACAGGAGACCGCCGCGTCCCGGCGGAAGGCTATGGTCCCGGTCTCAGCGGCCAGCTGCTCATGGATGGCAGCCCCCTTCTCATACCATTCCTTTGCTCCGGCCAGGTCCCCCAGGGCCCTGGCCGTATCTCCCATCCTGTCGCAGAAGACCCCCAGGTCCTGGCGGGATTCGGCTGTTCCTGTCTCAGCGGCGAGTTCCCGGCTGATGGCAAGGGCCTTCCCGTACCAGCCCCGGGCGCCGTCCGGGTCTCCCTTCTCAAACGCCATGTTTCCCATCCGGTCATAGCTGAGGGAAAGGTCGCGGCGGGACTCTGCCGTTCCGGTCTCAGAAGCCAGCTGCTCACGGATGGCCAGGCTCTTCCTGTAATACATCCCGGCCCCGGTCAGGTCTCCCTGCTCCCTGGCCGTGTCTCCCATTCTTTCACAGCTGACGCCCAGGTCCCTGCGGGACCGGATGGTCCCGGTCTCGGCGGCCAGCTGTTCATGGATGGCATGGGCCCTCTCAAAATATCGACGCGCCTCTGCCAGGTCTCCCCGCTCACGGGCCGTATCTCCCAGCCTGCCGCAGCAGATGGAAAGGTCCCTGAAAAGCTCCTGTGTCCCGAAGGCGTCCGCCAGTTCCTCATGGATGGCCAGCCCCTTCTCATACCAGTTCCCGGCCCCGGACAGGTCTCCCCGGGCCCTGGCCGTATCCCCCAGCCTGTCACAGGCAAGGGACAGATATCTCCGGGCCCATTCCGTTCCGGCCCCTCTGTATCCTTCCGAAAGCCTTCGCATCCGGTCAAAGGAATCCGCCGCCCCTTCCGGGTCCCTCACGGCCTGCAGGGCATCTCCCAGATCACAGAGCCTGCGGAGGAGGAGGTCCGCCTTCCCCCTCTTCGGATCCTTCTCAAAGTCAGCCGACAGGGCTTCGATACAGGCCTTTCTCCACCGGATCCCTTCCCGGCAGTCCCTTTCCAGGCCCTTTCCGGTCTCATACATGGTGACCAGCTGGTCCATGGCCTCCGGGAGGCCGGCCTCTGCCGCGGACATGATCAGGGCCGCGCCCCTCTCCGGATCCACCTCCACATCGATGCCGTCCAGGTAGGCAAGGCCGATCAGGAAGGTGTGGGCCGGGGTATCCTTCCGGGGCGTCAGGGCCAGGGCCTTCAGTCTCTCCCCCAGGGCCCTGAGGAATTCCTCGCCCTCCTCTCCGGGCACGCAGGCAGGAATGGAGGCATAGCTGTCTTCCAGGGCCTCCCGGTCCGTTTCCTCCATCTCCACGGGGAGGATGGGCTTTTTATGCCTGACGGCCTCCGGATACTCGATGGCCATGACATAGTTGGGCTCATTCACCAGGTTCGGCGTCACCACCAGGGCAAAGAGGCCGCTCTTTTCCAGCATCCGGCCGATGGCCTCGTTGAAGTCCTCTCCCGGCGTCAGGAACTCGTCATACCAGATGGCGATGTCCCTGGCCATTGGATCCTTGTGGATCAGCCGCATCAGCTCCTGGGCCTTCCTCCTGTCCTTCTTCCGGTAGCTGAGGAAGATATAGGCGTCAAAGGCCGCCCGGACCCTTTCCGCCAGCTCATCGCTGACCAGGACGGAATGGATATAGGAGGCCAGGACCTCGTCAAAGTCCCTTCTGGTCTCGTCCCGGTCATAGGGGTCCAGGTACTGGAGGTCCCCGAACCTTTTAGAGAAGAGTTCGTCCAGGCCCTTCTCCATCATCAGGGGCAGGACCGGGATATGCATCTCCCTGGCCATGGAAAGCTCCAGGTCCATGGCCCGGCAGGGCCGGGTCAGGAGCCTGGCGGTCACGGGCATGACCATGAGCCGCATCTGGGACAGACTGAGCGCGAGGTCCTCCCGGTCACAGGGAGCCTCCGGCTCCGCCTCGTACCAGACGGCGCAGCTCCGGATCTTCAGGATCCGGGAGGCCCAGGCCTCAAAGTAAAGAGCAAAGTCCTCCGGGTGGCAGGAAAAATACACGTTGGGCTTTCCCTGGGGCCTTTCGCCCGCCAGGGTCCTGTAAGAGAGTCTGGACATGGTCTCCTCCTTTTCTGGGCGTGCCGCCGCGTCAGGATGTCACTTTCCCTGCGGTCCGCGGTCCGCAGGGAAGCCCGGGTCCTAGATGGACAGGCCGCCCCAGCCTCCGTCTCCGAACTTCTCCTTCTGATACTGAAGAAGGGCGGCTTTCAGTTCCAGATCCTCTGAATCCGCGTACCTTTCCAGCAAATGCCGGGTCTCTTCCCGGTCCGGAATCTCCAGCCCGATCAGGAACAGAAGGATATCTCTGTCTTCTTCCGCCTCCTGGAGAAAGAAGGCGGCATGTTCTCTGATGATCGCCTCATACTCCGCTTTCCACCTGCCGATCTCCCGGATGCCATGGCTTACCGCGTAGATGAATCCCATGGCGGCATCCGCCTGCCTGTCCGGCTCCAGGTCAAAGGGACTCCCTCCCAGATAGACCGGATACCTGACATGGGCCGCCGCGTAGGGAGTCCGGCATACCGCGTACCTGGGGCCCAGCCGCTCATCCGCGATTGCCACCACGCCTGCCGGGATTTCAATACAATCAAGGCTCCAGCAGCGTAAGAAAACATTTCTCCTGATGGCTCTCATGTCCTCCGGAAGCGTCACGGAAGCGAGGCTGACGCAGTCCGCGAAAGCCTCCTGAAGCAGGTAACTGCCTCCTTTCCTGTCTTTTCCGGATACCGTCACGCTTTCCAGGCTCTCACACCCCGCGAAGGCCCGGTACCCGATTTCCAGCCCTCCTGCGGGAATTCCCGCTTCCGTCAGGCTGACGCAGCCTTCGAACGCCCAGGAGCCGATCCTGGCTACGCTTCCCGGAATCGTCACCCCTTTCAGGCTCTCACACCCTGAAAAGACCCGGAATCCGATTTCTTCGATCCCTTCCGGAAGGATCACCTTCTCCAGACTCCTGCACCCCGCAAAGGCCCGGGATCCGATCTTCAGCCCTCCTGCGGGCAGTCTCGCTTCCGTCAGGCCCACGCAGTCTTCAAAAGCCCTTTCTCCGATCCGGGCCACACTATCCGGTATCTTCACTCCCTTCAGGCTCCCGCACCCCGCGAAGGCCTGTGCCCCGATTTCTTCTGTTCCTTCCGGAAGGATCACCTCCTCCAGGTCCCTGCAGCCATAGAAGGTCCCCTTCCTGATTTCTGCAGTCCCTGAAGGGATCGTAATGCGCCGCAGACGGACGCATCCGGAGAAAGCCTGCGCCCCGATCCGGTCCGTGTCTTCCGGAAGCGTCACGGAAGAGAGGCTGACACAGTCTTCAAAGGCCCTGTCCCCGATCCAGGCTCCTCCGGAGGCGATCCGGATCTCTGTCAGGCTCCGGCAGCCGGCAAAGGCCTCCCGCCCGATGGTCCAGAGTCCTGCCCCCTCCGGATGCCCTGCCTTCTCAAGATTCCCGCAGCCGGCAAAGGCCCTGTCTCCGATAAACCTCAGACCTTCCGGCAGACACAGGCTCTGAAGATCCTCCCTGCCGGCAAAGGCCTCATCCCCGATCTCCCATACAGATTCCGGCAGACGCAGGGCCCCGCCGGGGCCTGTATAGTCATGCAGGACTCCCCTGACCGCAACAAAGCCCTGGCGGTCTGCCAGGCCCCTGCATCCGCGGAAGGCCCTGTCTCCGATGTCTGTCACCGAGTCCGGGATCGTGACGGAGGTCAGGCTGCCGCAGCCTTCGAAGGCGCGCGCGCCGATCTTCTTCACGCCTTCAAGCATGTAAACACTCCTGAGTCTTTCGCAGCCTTCAAAGGCCCCCTCCCCGATTTCCCTGACAAAGAGGGGGATGGTCACGTCACGGCCTCTGCCATGATATTTTTTCAGCACGCCGTCAGCGATATCAAAAACTTCTCTTTTCCCCATACATATCCTCCTTGCCTGGTCCGTCAAAGGTCAAAAGGATCCGGACCTGTCCCCCGGTCCCATTTTAGCAGGGATGCCTCTGTCCCCCCCGGGGGGGCCGGATCAGGGCGGGACGGTCCCTGCCACTATAGTACCATACCTCTCCCGCCTTCATCAGATCGAGGCATGCCCGGTCTTCTCCGTAAACGAACAGGGGGGTATGTAAAACAATAATGCAATGTTTCCAACGCGTTAAACGCGTTGGAAACATTGACTCCAACAAACAAATACGTTAAAATCGACTCGGAGGTGAGATTATGCTGCCAAAGAGAGAAACACTAACCGTCGAGTTTAAAAGTGATCGCAAAAAGCTTTCCGATGCAGAAATATTCGAAGCAGTGGTTGCATTTGCAAATACTGAGGGCGGTGATTTATACCTTGGAATCGAAGATGACGGAGAAGTAACCGGTGTTCATAAACTCCATGAGAGTGTTACAACTGTAAGCGCATTTATTGCAAATAATACGATGCCGCCTGTCTCTGTCAGAGCGGAAATTATAGAGGATAAATATCCTGTTTTAAAGATTTCCGTACCTAAATCATATAGCGGGATAGTCGCTACAATTTCCGGGAAGACTATTCATAGGCGTTTGAAAGCAAATGGAGAACCTGAGAATGTTGCTTTATATCCATCAATGTTTGCGACAAGATTGTCAGATTTACGTTTGTTAGATTATTCGGCAATGCCGCTGCTTCAAAGCAGTATTAAAGACTTTGACCCTTTAGAGGTTGAACGATTGAAACGGCTGATCACAGCATACAATGGCGAAAAAAACCTGTTGGATCTTTCGGATGAGGATTTATATAAGGCACTTGGACTGGTACGGGAGCAGAATAACACACTGTACCCTACAATAACAGGCATTCTTTTAGTCGGTAAAATTGATGCAATTAAGAGGCATGTTCCAACGCATGCAGCAGTTTTTCAGGTTTTAGAAGGAACAGAAGTAAAGAACAATGATGATCTTGTTCTTCCGTTGCTTCAAACTATAGAACGATTAAAGAATAACCTTGAAGTCAGAAATCCAGAAGAAGAAATTCAGATGGGTCTCTTTAGGATGTCTATCCCGGACTTTGACAAAAGAGCAATCAGAGAGGCTCTTGTCAATGCATTCAGCCACAGAGACTATTCAAAAATGGGGCGAGTCAGAGTGACTGTGAATGATGACGGTCTGATAATCGCTAATCCGGGCGGATTTATTGAAGGAGTTTCAATTAATAATCTCCTTACTGCTGAGCCTCACGGAAGAAATCCCCAGTTGGCGGATGCGCTAAAACGTATTGGATTGGCAGAGAGAACCGGAAGAGGCATCGACAGAATTTTCGAAGGGTCTTTACTTTTTGGGAGGCCGTTGCCCGATTATACGGCAAGTACTTCTGTAACTGTTTCACTATTCATACAACGCAGCAAGCCTGATAAACAGATTGCACAACTGGTTTCGAATGAGCAAAATCGTCTTGGCCGCCCCCTTTCATTAAATTCATTATTAGTATTAAACACACTAAAAGATCTTCCAAAATCAACGGTCAGCCAGATTGCAGAGGCGATTAATATTTCAGAAATAGCGATAAAAGCAATTCTTGATAATTACATAGCAGCCGGTATAGTTGAAGGCTTTGGCAATGGTAAGAATAAGACATATATTCTGTCACCAAAGGTTTATAGAACACAAGCGGCAAAAATCGGATACGTGAGGCAGGTAGACATTGATGAAACACGATATCCGGAACTGA
>CAMOUD010000123.1 GCA_946626215.1 uncultured Lachnospiraceae bacterium | reverse complement strand
CATTTTCCTGTAACGAAAACGGGCTCCGGCCGTCCTATATACGAAGGAGGTGAAAGAGATGGATATGGAAAAGCTCTACCAGGACTATTTCCTGGTCGTGTACCGGTATATTCTGTCCCTTTCCCGCGATCCTCTGACGGCCGAAGAGATCACCCAGGAGACCTTCTTCAAGGCGCTGAAACACATTGACGCTTTCCGGGGAGATTCCAGTATCCGGTCCTGGCTCTGCCAGATCGCCAAAAATGCCTGGTACGACCAGGCAAGGAGGCAGGGGCGCCTGACGCAGCTGACGGAGGAAGGGGAGGACCCGGCCCCGTCCATGGAGGAAGTCATCTTCCTCTCTGCAGACGCCAGAGAGATCCACAAGGTCCTGCACCGTCTGCGGGAGCCCTATAAGGAAGTATTCTCCCTGCGGACCTTCGGCGAACTGTCCTTTTCTGACATCGCCGAGCTGTTCGGGAAATCGGAAAGCTGGGCCCGGGTCACCTACCACCGGGCCAGGATCCTGATCAAGGAGGGACTTAAGTCATGACTGATATCACATGCAACGTGATCAAAGATCTTCTGCCGCTCTACGCGGATGAAGCCCTGTCTTCTGACAGCCGGGCTCTGGTCGAAAAGCACCTGGCTGCCTGTGAGGCATGCAGGGAATACCATCATATGCTCAGGACACCGGAAGAGACCCTGCAGAAAAAACGCGCTGACGATCAGGCGGCCTTCAGAAGGATCCGGTCCAGACTCACCAGAAAAAGACTGATCACCGTCCTGGTCACGGCCCTCTGCGTGGCTGCCCTGACCTTCGGGCTCTTTTATGGATTCGTTCTCCATGAGACATACATCCCCTATGAGGACAGCGGCCTCTATGTGGCGGACGGAGCCCTGCGGTCAGACCGGAGGTTCTACAAGGTCAGGGGGATCTTCTCTCCGGACGGGACGTCCCTGTTCCTCTATTTAACGACGACCGCCTACACAGAGCACAGCCGGGAAGAGAGCTCCTTTGCAGGGTCTCCCGTCATCTCCCTGGATGAGGAAGCATTGAAGACCACCTGGGAGGATGACGACGGAACGGTCACCGAGCAGGTATGCCGGGAGATCTACTATGTGCCGGAAGAGGCCGCGGACCGGTTCCTCCATGGCATGACCTATGCGGGTGAGACCCCGGAGGAGATCCAAAAGAGCCAGGAAAGACAGATCGGGGAAATGAAGGCCGTATCCGTTCTGGTCTGGCAGGATACGGAGTAACGGCCCGCGTTCCCGGGCATAAAGGAGGCAGTCCTGTGAGAAATCATGGGACTGCCTTTTTCCGCAGGATCTTTGGGGGCCTGGGGCCGGCAGGAAGGGCTTCCGGTAAGATGGCCTCATAAAGAACGGAAAAGACGGCAGGCAGGGATCCCGGTCCCGCCGTTCCCATGCGGATGTCGTACAAGGGTCAGTACTCCGGCTTCCCAAGCCGGATATGTGGGTTCGATTCCCATCATTCGCTTCCGGCAGGGCGCTTCCCCGCGCCATCCAATGCCGGCTATACCTCAGGTTGATTGCTTCTCCGGCGATTCTGTGGTTCACTCTTATTGAGGACCGGCAGCGGCAGGCCTGAACAGCCCCGCCCCTCCTTCTCACCTTTTTCCGTTCATTACATGCAGCAGTGCAGATTACGGTTACTTCGACACGTCCGCCTTCCAAGCAGAAGATGCAGGTTCGAGTCCTGCCCGGGCCCTTTCATGGCCCGGTAGTTCAATGGCAGAATAAAAAAGTTCACCGTTGTCGTCCCTTCTCTGCATGTCCTTTACACAGCAGGACAGACGCCTCCCTTATATATGCTTTCAGGCGCCTTCCCGAAATACGCGGATGTAGTACAAAGGTCAGTGCGCTGGCTTGCCGAGTCAGTCATGCGGGTTCGAATCCCGTCATTCGCTTCCGGCAGTGGACGGTCCATTCCGCCGTCTCCTGCCGCCTATACCTCAGGTTGATTGCCTCCCAGGCGATCCTGTGATTTACTGTTTACACACTGCGGAAGCAGAAGGTCCGGAAGATCTCCCCTGCTTCCCATTCCCTTCAGAAACATTCATGCAGCAGCGCAGATGGCGGTTACTTCGTCGGCTGATAACCGGGTTGTTGCAGGTCCGAGTCCTGTCGAGGCCACTCTTTTACGGCCTCGTAGCTCAATTGGGAGAGCACCTAGAAATTGTTTTCCGTTGTCGACCTTTCTCTGCATGGTCCGAAGGGAATCCTTGATTCCAGCACATAGCAGCGCATAATTCCCGCAGCAGCGCAGATGGCGGTTACTTCGGTTTGGGTCCGGGAGTGTGCAGGTTCGAATCCTGCCGGGGCCATGTGCAATGGTCCTGTAGCTTAAGCTGGCAGAGCGCCTTGTTTTTCCGTTATCGACCATTCTCTGCGGGTTCAAAAATGACCCGGACCTGGTCCCGGCCTCCGGAGGCCGCAGGATTTTCAGGGCCCTTATCGAAGAGAGAACGCCTTCTGTTAAGATGGCACCATGAAGAGCGGAGGAAAGAGCCGCGGCATCCGGAATGCCCCTGGCCCCTTTCCTTCCTCAGAAGCTTCCGCGGACCGCCTCTGGGCGATGGTCCGTGATCCAAGACCGCAGCGGCGGCAGGTCCGAAAGGACCGGCCCCTATTCTCGGCTGACTTCAGATTTTTACATGCAGCAGAGCCGGCAGCGAGCGCTTCGCCTGGCAGAGGCAGTGATGCGGGTTCGAGTCCCGCCGGGGCCCGCTTTATGGGTCCAGTAGCTCAACCGGACAGAGCCCTTACGCGCCCCTTCCGCTCTCCGCATGTATAAAAGCTGCCGGGAAGTCCGTTCCCGGCAGCTTTTTTTATCAGACCACCCTGAAAGGAGGGAATATCGTGTCCAAGTTCAACACCGCCAACACCAACGTTACCGCGAACCGTTCCGGCTATCCCGCCTACAGGATGGCCGCTAAGGAACAGCTTGTCACCGCGGTCCTGACCACCATGTTCGGCGAGCCCAAGTATTACGGCTCCACCGACAATGATATCGTCCGCCTGGCCACTGCCTGCGCGGCATCTGATCCGGACTTTCTCTGCCGTCTGGCTGTTTACGCCCGCAGGGAAGCCAACCTTCGCTCCGTCAGCCATGTGCTCGCGGCAGTGATCGCCCGTCATGCCCGCGACTTCACCCGCATGACCCTTCGCGGCGTTGTCCAGCGTCCGGACGACATCACTGAAATCATGGCCTGCTACCAGTCCATGTACGGCAAGCCTTTCCCTAACGCCATGAAGCGTGAGGTGGCCGCCCTCATCCAGAACTTTGATGAGTACCAGCTGGCCAAGTACAAGAGCGCCGGCAAGTCCATCAGCCTCAGGGACGTCCTCAGGATCACCCACCCGGCTCCTAAGGACCCTGAAATCGAGGCCCTCTTCAGAAAGGTCCTGGACGACACCCTGGCTACTCCCTACACCTGGGAGACCGAGCTGTCCGAAAAGGGCAGCACCAGGGAGGTCTGGAACGAGCTGATCGCTTCCGGCAAGGTGGGCTACATGGCCCTCCTGAGGAACCTCCGCGGTATCATTAAGGCGGGCGCGGACCTCAGTCCTGTCCTGGAGAAGATCTCCGATCCTCACCAGGTCCGGAAGAGCCGTCAGCTCCCCTTCCGCTTCTACAGCGCCTACAAGATGCTGGAGGCGGAGGGCCTGATGACCCCTGAGATCCACCGCGCTCTGGAAAAGGCCCTGACTGTCTCCATTGAAAACATGGAGCAGATCCCGGGCAGGACCCTGATCGCCATCGACGTATCCGGTTCCATGGGCTCTCGCATATCTGCCCGCAGCGTCATCCGCTGCTGCGACATCGCGGCGCTTCTGGGCGCCATGGCCAGCCGTCTCTGCGAAGACGCCACCGTCTGCTATTTCGACGCGGCCAATGGCTGGAGCTCTTACAAGAAGGGCTACCAGATCGCCCACTACGGCAGGTTCGATTCCATCCTGGACATCTGCAGGCGCACCGCCTTCGCGGGCGGCGGCACTGACCTGTCCCTTCCCATGAGGTTCGCCCTTGAGGAGGATGGTTCCAGGGCCCTTCGTCCCTTCGACCGTATCATCTACTTCAGCGACAATGAGTGCAACAGCTCTTATCGCGGCCTGGCCAGGACCGTTCAGGGCATGGCCGACCAGTACCGCAGCCGCCATAACCCGAACTTCTGGGTCCACGGCGTCGACCTGCAGGGCTACGGCTCTCAGCAGTTCTTCGGCAGCCGCTTCAACCTCATCGCGGGCTGGAGCGACAGGGTCCTTCCCTTCATCAACCTGGCGGAAGCCGGCGTCGGCAGCCTTGTCAGCGCCATCGCCTCCTACGAGGTCTGATCCGGGGAAAGGCCGCGGCCATCCTCCGCGCCCTGCGCGCAGCGGCGCGGAGGATGGCCCCCATTCCGCCGGCAGAGACGGTCACCGGCTTTTCTCTGCCTCTGAAAAATCATCTGAAAAAAAGCGGCCGCCTTCCAGCTGATACGCCGGAAAGCATGCCGCGGGAAGGCGTCCGGATCTTCGTCCGGGCGTCATTCTATTTTCCGCCATTCAAGAAGAAGTCCTTCAAATTCCCGGATCAGCTCTCTCCTTTCCGGCCGGCGGCTGGTGACCAGATAGCCCTTTCTCTTCAGGTCCGCCCGGTCCAGGGCGTAAAGGTCCTTCCCATCCGGCAGGAGGGCCCTGGCCACAGAGGCCGGCAGGAGGACCCAGTCCCTGTCCTCCCGGCAGAGCTCCAGGGCCATGTGGACCAGGTTGACCTTGCCCCGGGCAGCCCCCTCCGGAAAGAGGGTCTGGTGCCAGGCCGTATAGGCGCTTCCATAAACATGGTAGATCTCCGAAGCCGGGTCCAGGTCCCCGGGGCTGACCCGGTCCCTGCCCCTGAAGGCGGGATCCCTTGTATAGACCAGAAAGTCCTCTGACAGGATCTCCAGGACCGAGAGCTCAGGGAAAAAGGCTTCTCCGTTCACGATCCCCACATCCGCCTCATGGTCCCGGACCATCCGGCAGATCTGGCCGGAGTCCGACATGACCAGATCGATCTCCCAGTCAGGCCTTTTCAGGGACAGGCCGGCAAAAAAGTCCCGCAGGTAGTAGGACCCGATGGAATCCACGGCGGCGGCCCGGATCCTCTGCTTCCTTTCCTGCCGGCAGATGGCCCTGGCGTCTTCCGCCAGGGACAGGATCTGCCTGGCCAGGGGAAGGAACCTTTCTCCCGCCAGGGTAGGGACCGCCTCCGAAATGCCCCTGCCCCTGTCAAAAAGCCGGCAGTCCAGGTCCTTTTCCAGAGCGGTAAGCCGCTTGCTGACGGTGGACTGGGTCAGATACAGGTTGGAGGCCGCCGCGCTGAGGCTCCCCGTCCTGCAGATCTCTCTGAAAATGATCAGGTCCTGTGTCTCCATAAATGCCTCCCCCAAAGGATCGCGCATGCTCCTGCGCCGGTCAGATATTCCTTTTTCGAATATCTTATAGGAAAATAAATCGTTTTACAAATATTTCTCTTCCTTCTATACTGGCCCCATAAAAATGCTCCAGGAGGACCTCCCATGAAAGACCTTGGCTATTACAACGGCCGCTACGACTGCATCGAAAACATGACCATTCCCATGAACGACCGGGTCTGCTGGTTCGGAGACGGGGTCTACGACGCGGGCCCCTGCCATAACTACCAGATCTTCGCCCTGGAAGAGCATCTGGACAGGTTCTTTGGCAGCGCGGCGGCCCTGGACATCCGGATCCCCATGGGAAAAGAGGACCTGGCAGGCCTCCTTCAGAGGCTGGTCCGGAAGCTGGACACCGGGGACCTCTTTGTCTACTACCAGGTCACCCGGGGCACAGCGCCCAGGAACCACGCCTATGAGCCGGGCCCCGGCAATCTCTGGGTCATGATCCGGCCCTCCGCCGTCAATGACGGAAAGGAGCCCATCTCCCTGATCACCTGCGAGGATACCCGCTTTTTCCACTGCGACATCAAGACCCTGAACCTGATCCCCTCCGTCATGGCCTCCCGGAAGGCAAAGCTGGCCGGCTGCCAGGAGGCGGTCTTCTACCGGCCGGGAGGAAGGGTCACCGAGTGCGCCCACAGCAACGTCCATATCCTGAAGGACCATGTCCTCCATACCGCCCCCACGGACCACCTGATTCTGCCCGGCATTGCCAGGGCCCATCTTCTCAGGGCCTGCGCCAGGCTCGGCATTCCCTGTAAGGAAGAGGCCTTTTTTGTCCCCGATCTTTTCTCCGCCGATGAGATCCTGGTGACCAGCTCCAGCAGCCTCTGCCTACGGGCCAGGGCTCTGGACGGAAGGAAGGCCGGCGGAGGAGACCCGGACCTCTATGAGGCCCTCAGAAGAGAGGTCCTGCGGGAATTCTATGAGGAGACGGAAAGACCGGCCTGGACCGCTGGCTGAAAAAGAAAAGGATCTGATCGAAAAAATGAGGCAGGAAAAGGACCGGCGCGCGGCGCCGGCCCTCTCCTGCCTTTCTCTGCGGAAAGATCCGTCTGTTTTTTTGAATGTTCTCTGAATCAGGCCGGGCCTCAGGGGAGAGGCGCCAGGATCTCCGTTTCAGCCACCAGGACGGCCTTTCCGCTGATGGCGATCCTGCCGGTATCCAGCATCCGGCACAGGAGATGGCCGCCCCTCCGGGAGGCCTGGAAGGCATGGATCTCCTTTTTTCCCAGAACGCCGGCCCACCAGGCGGCGATCTGGCAGTGGGCGGACCCGCAGACCGGATCCTCCGGGATCGAGAGCTTGGGGCAGAAGCTCCTGGACACGCAGTCCGTCTCCCTCCCCGGCGCCGTGGCGTTCTGGATCCTGCCTTCGATCGTCGAAAGAAGGGCCTGGTCGGGCTCCATGGCCCGGACCTGGTCCTCGGACTCAAATACGCAGACCAGGTCCAGGCCCAGGACCGCCTTCAGGGGCCGGACCCCGAAGGCTTTCTCCATCCGGTCCGTGACAGGGATCTCCTTCAGGTCATAGGTGGGGAAATCCATCTCGCAGAGGTCTCCTCTCTTCCGGACCGTCAGGGTCCCGCTGAGGGTCTCAAAGGATACCTCCTCCTGACCCCTGTCATAGAACTCCAGGACCACAAAGGCCGAGGCCAGGGTCGCGTGGCCGCAGAGCTCCACCTCCGTGCCGGGGGTGAACCAGCGAAGGCGCCAGGCCGCCCCCTCCCGGACCAGAAAGGCCGTTTCCGACAGGTTGTTCTCCATGGCCAGAAGGCGCATGGAAGTATCCTCCGGCCACCTGTCCATCACGCATACGGCGGCAGGATTGCCGGAAAAAGGCCGGTCCGTAAAAGCGTCCACCAGATACTGCTTCATGGCTTTCCTTTCTTCTCTGTCATTGGTCGACCGGACAGAACTGATAGCGGGCCCCCTTGCTGTTGTAGCCGTTGATAAAGGAGTGGGAGTCCAGTTCCAGATCCCCGCCCGGAAGGATCCTGCCGCAATAGGCCACTACGCCGCTCTTGCTGGTCAGATCGAAGATGAGCCGGCCTTCATCCAGCCTCCAGTTCCCGTGGTTCTCATAGCCAGCCGTCAGCCACCTGGCCACCTGGGCAGGGGTCCCGGTGCTGGAGACGCCCGCCAGGGTCCCGTCCGGGAAGAAGCGGAAGTAGTAGGAATAGGAACCGGACGGGCAACGGTAGAGGCCGTTATAGCGCAGGCCGCCCGGCCCTGTCCGGGACTGA